>NZ_JBRAZQ010000001.1:0-225829 GCF_056780115.1 Arthrobacter sp. T572 | reverse complement strand
CTTGCGTACCGACCTGAATTAGGGGCCAGCGACGGTTAGACAATCATGTGGCCGCGCCGCCGATGGTGCCTTCTTACGATCTCATGATACCGCTTTCACAGCTCACGGCAAATTGCGGAGGAGGAGGCGTGCGTCAAATCGAATTAGGACTTCACGAGACGCGCCGCGCTCGTCGACGTTCGCGTCAGCGTTCGTTGGCGGCCGAGAGTGTGTTTGGCCCGTTCGCTTAAATGGAGTGCTCGTAGGTTTGGCCGAACGGCACCTTTTTATCGATAGAGACTGTATATCTGCGCAGGCTGTGACGTGTGATCAGGACACCCGCATGCCGCATTGTCATCGCCCTTTGCCGCATTGTTTCTTCAGCCGCACACAAGAGGTCATGAAGGTTAGCGTTGCCGTCTACCAGTATTTCAATCATGTCCACTTCAGTAGACATTGTGTACCTTTCTTCAGGGGCGTACGGTTCTTCGGTCGGTCAACACAGCGTGAACGAGGCGGCGCCCTGGCCGGTCTTGCCTCCGGCAGCGGGTCATGCGGCCGGTGGAGACCCGGCAGGCGCCACCTCGTAAGCGTGGGTTTGTTTCAGTGCAAACAGGGGTAATGGCCCCTGGACCTTATGCACAGGACCAACACATCATCTGCGGCGCAGGCGTCACCTGGTCCCGGCGACGCCTGTGCCTTGACGGTAGTTCTTGCTGGAGATATGCCGCCTAGGCCTGGTGCTGTCAGTTCCCGATCCTATTACCGTCGCCCAAAGTCAAGAATTATCACCAGTCATTCAGGCTGCACAGGACGAACTGTGGCATGCGGACCTAGCAGCGCGCTCAAAGGTTTCCTCTAGCGATTGCTGAATATGTCCTAAAGCTCAGGTCCAGCCCGGATCGATGACTAGCGGAGACAGTTGAACAAAGGCCACTTTAGGCGCCCTTGGACCTGCCGCCATCAGCTTCAAGTCGTTGGTGTCGGTAACAAGTTCCACAGTCGTGGCGGTCGTCCAGAAGCTGTCCCAGGAGTAGGAGTGACGGCAGGGAACGATCGTCGCAGATCCACCATCCTCCTGCAACGCCACGTTCAGCGTCACAACGTCGGTATTGTAGTTTTCCGCGTCATTCTTTAGCCCATTCGCGTAGCCGATCGTTACAACGGTGGGTCCTGCCTCAATTGAGGATGGCCGCTCGAAAGTGCACGGTCCGGTTTCGAGGTCGACTTGCCCCTGCGGCACTAGAACCCGGCTTCTTTTGTCGTGCCCCGGTCGCCTTGCAACAGTGAGGCCGAGAACCGTAGTAGCAATCCCGTCACTAGTAATGACAATTTCTGTTATTCCGCGGGAAAGGAATGCAGTCATACTGGACGTTGAATCGGTTTGGTCGACTACTTGGGCTTGTGCGTCGACAAATGCCACTTCCGTGCCGTTAATGGAAAGCAACGGAACCTTGGAGCCAGGTTGAAGGCGAATTCCGATTTCGTAATAGCCGTCTTCGTCTGCAGTTATCCAGAAGTGTGCCCCACTGTCAGGGGGCAGGTGAAGGTGGTCTCCTGACTGCACTGCGTTCCCCGTCAGCTCGGCGTCAAATAGTGGGTACGTTTCTGCAACCGAGGTGATGGCTTCTCTTAGGTCCAGACAATCGAGAGACGCTGCTGCCCCACCGACTTCACCCTCCGGGCCTGACACGCGGAATGACAGTTCGTGCGGTCCTGCCTCCAACTGCAGACGCCGGGTCAGTTGGCCCCGGTACTCGTCAGAGAGAGTTGCCGGGCAGTCCAAAATTTCGAGAAAAACGTCATCGAGATAAACGGCAAGGCGCCCCGGTGCGCCCGCCGTGCCGTAGGTCAGCACGAACTCGTATGCACCGCTGTTGGGTGCTGTAACCATGAAAGTTACTGAACTGTTGGCGTGCGTTAGGCCGGCAACGTCCTTTCCGCCGGACGCGGCATATTTCTGGGCGTCGTCATCTTGGATCCTGATGTCGCCATGCTCGATTCGAGCGTCTTCGGCCTCGAGGCGAACCCATCTGGTATCGGGTTTTTTGTTCGAGGCGGGTGTATTGCCGGCGGTAACAGTAACGCGATAGGCGGACATCTTGTCGTGCATGCCAATGGACAGCACGGGGAGGCTGCCGGTCCATGGAATTTCGATCACTTCGAGGACGCTGGGACGGCTGGAAAGACCTTCCTGACCGGTCCATGTGGTTCGCTCAATGACTATGCGGACGACGTCACCGGGATCGAGCCGGAGATCGTCGGCGAGCCGTGACACATTTTCCAGTGCCACCTCGATCGCACCGCCGGTACCTCCGAGGATGATGGTGGCCCTTCGCCGTTCTGCGTCTACAGCGGCAACAGCTTGCAACGTGTCGGGCACTCCGGGAAAGGGCGGTGTCACCTCGACGGTGTATCCAGTCAGACGTGCGTACCAAAAAAGGAGCCACCAACCACCATTGGCGCCCGTGTTCTGAACGGCGTGATCATCAAGGTTGCCGGCCATGGTCCAGTATGCGATGTCGGCGTCAACCTTCGCTCGCTCAAACATGGCTATCCACTGGATCATTTGCCCAGGCACGGACATGTCACGTCGATTGCCGTACTCGTCGATGTTGATGGGTAACGGGCCGATTCCGAGGTCATGCTCAAGGGCACGGTATTCGCGTAAATGCTTGTCGAAAGCTCCGAGCGAAGCAGGTTCAAGTTCGTGCCAGCTCATCACATCAGGCAGGACATTGTTAACCTTGGCCCAGGTGAGGAAGTCCCTGAGCCGCACCGGCCGGAACCGCATTTCATTTGGTCCTACGATGCATCCGTCCGGATCGACCCTCCGGATGGCACGGTAAATGAGAGCCCAATGTTCGAAGAAGCGCTCTCTATCGCGTTCCCAGTCGGGGTACCAGATCCAGTCGGGTTCGTTGAATGGGACCCAAGCGAACGCCTTGGAATGTTTGGACTCCAGGACCGATTGGACCCGGGCGATGACCCGCTCCGCGTAGTCTTCGATGCCGAGGAATTCGTAAGGCCAATCGGCGTAGTCGTCCTGCAAATAGACGAGTACCTGCTCACCACCGGCGGCAAGGAAGTCTGGTGCGATCTCGAGGGCATCTCCGTTGGGGTGCTGGGCTCCCCCTGGCGACTTCTGAGCCACGGTGCGCGGCCGGACTCCCGAAAGGAGTTGGCGCGCCGGAACTCCCGGGTCGCTGAGTCCGTACAGCATGCCCGTGGCTCCGCCATGCACCGGCCCCGTGGGGCGCTGAAAATCGACCTCCAGCCGGGACAACGGTGCGGACTGCTCTGGATGCACAGGGACCGGCACGGGTGTAAGAGTGCCGTCAACCTCGGCGGTGTCTTGGTCAATCATTTCTGAATCCTGTCTGAGTTCACTTAACGGCTCCGCTGGTGACTCCGGATATGATCCGGCGCTGCATCGTGACAAAGACGATGAGCAACGGCAGGCTCATCAGGATCACGTAAGCGAAGATCAGCTGCCAGTTATTGAGGTAGAGCCCGGCACTTGCCACGCTATACAGATTGAGCGGCAGCGTATCCATTCGGCCCCCCAAGACAAACAGAGCGTAGAACACATCGTTCCAAATAAAGAGCGTTATAAGAATGGTTGCCGTAGCTACCGTGGGACCCAGCAGCGGGAAGATTACTCCGAAGAACACGCGAGCCGGCCCTGCGCCGTCCATCCGAGCGGCCTCTTCGAGTTCGCGGGGGATGGTTTGGATGAACCCTGTCATGAAGAAAATTGCGGTTGAAAGGTACATGCCTACATATACGCCAATCATCCCGGTCGGCGTGCCGTCCAGGCCCAATAACTGCAGGAGAAGCACGATCGTGACTACAGCGGGCGGCAAAACAAGCCCGCTTATTGCCAAGGCGTAAAGAAATGAAATTGCTTTACCTTTCCGCCGGGCAAGCACCCAGGCTGCCATCGAGCCGAGGAAGAGTACGAGCACTACGGATGGCACCACGAGAAGGAGAGTTCCGAAAAAGGCTGAGACCATCTCACCTTTGGTGAGCACGGTAGCGAAGTTTGTGAAAAGTTGCGACCAGTCGTTTGGCGGTGTCAGGTTGGGTCGTTGTGCTTCCTGCAGGGTCTTTCCGGCCGTGGCGAGTGCCACCCAGAAAGGTACTCCGAGAAGCAAAACCATCAGGACAACGGCGAGAGCGGGCTGCTTCGCCCGGCCCGCGGCCAACGCCAGAGGATTACGGCCGTTAGCGCCGTTCATAGCACGTCCTCTCTCTTACGGAGGAAACGGATTACGGGAAAGGCGAGTGCCGCGATCATCACGAACAGCAGCAGGCTCATTGTGGTGGCTTGGGCGTAAAGCCCCTGACCGAAGGTCCGAAAAATGAAAATGTTAAGCACCTCGGTTGTACCGCCGGGGCCACCTTCGGTAGTTGCCTGGACAGTATCAAAACCGTTCATGGAGCCCAGTAGGGCGGTGGCAACGTTGAACGTGATGGCAGGAGCGAGTAATGGGAACCGGATCGATGTGAAGGTGCGCCACCAACTTGCCCCATCAATGCGGGCAGCTTCGAGTACATCGTTGCTGATTGTCTTGAGGCCGGCCAGGAAAATAAGCATTGAGAGGCCCATCCACTTCCAAGCATGCACGAGGGCGACGACTACGATGGTCCACGTCGTATTGCCCAACCAGGCAATATCGATGTCTTGGTTGGTAAGAAAAGCGAGGATTTCGTTGACTGCACCGTCTGGTCGCAACAAGGCGCGGAAGACGTACCCCGCGGCCAGGGCTGACATGACAACCGGGACAAAGAACGCGGCACGGCCAATCCGATTAAGCAGGGTGTCCCTTTCAAACACCAAGGCAAGCAGCAACCCGAAAAGGTTCTGAAAGAGAGCCACCAGGGTCGCATAGACCAAGGTGATGCCGATGTCGCGGAGAACTACCCCGTTGGCGGCAACATCCCTGATGTTGGCTAAGCCCGCAAAGTTGATCTCCGACTTAAAGCTCGACCAGTCCGTGAACGTGTAGACAAAGGTCAGCAGGCTCGGAAGTAGGAAAAACACAACCAGAACGACCAAGGCCGGGGTGAGGAAGTAGAGGGGATGGTCCGCCTTACCTCCGAGACCACCCTTGCGCCGTTCTTTTCGTGATTTGTTGGGTATCCGCGTGGTGTCGGCCGAGTTCTGTGACAACACACGTGTCGTTGATAACGTCATTTCTCGATCCTTTCGAGAGCCCTGAAGGTGATGCGGGGACATGGTGTGATGCCCCCGCGTCACACTGATCAGAAGCCAGGGGCGCCCAGCGCCTTAGCAAACTGGGCGAACTGATCCTGGGTAGCCTTTGTCACCTCTGTTGGTGACTGGGTTCCTTGGATCATGTTCGTCAGGTTGATCCACAGGTCGGGGTTGGCGATGGCCAGTACTTGCATGGACCCAATGGAATCAGGTACGACCGCGGCGACATCGCGCAGCGCCTGAGGAACCGTATCCGGAGTCTCGACACCTTCGAGAAGCGATACGGTATTCACGTCCTTGATGTACTCTCCGTAACCATCGCCCATGAGGAAGCTTAGGAACTGGCGTGAGGCCGCCTCTCGCTTTTCGTCTCCGGTCTTAAAGGCTACGAGAGCATTGTTCTGATCGGGAATTACCGTACCCAGATTGCCCTCCTTCGAGATGGGGAAAAAACCAATCTTCTCGTCCAACTCGGCAGTATCTGCTTTCGTTTGCAGGTTGTTAAGGAAGGAATTTACTTGGAGGACCATTGCCGTGTCACCAGAGAGCAATGCCTCAGCCTGATCATCGAAAGTGGCCGTCTTAATGTTCGCGTTGAACAGGCCCTCCTTGATCAAGGACGAATACTCGTCCACCGCCGACTGAATTGTCGGGCTCGTGAACTGCTCCTTGTTGGTGTTGATACGGTCCCACAGTCCATCCCTGGCAGCCTCTGCCAGCTGCACTTGAACCCACCACTGAGTCGACCATCCAGGGTCGCCCATTTCATAAAACGGAACCTGTCCCGCTGCTTTGAGATCCCGCGCCTGCTGAACGAACTCCTCCCAATTGCCCGGTCTTGCCGTGATGCCATGCTTCTCGAGCACCTGCTTATTGAAAAATACGCCCTCCACAGCAGGCGTCGAAATGAGCGCAGCGTATCTCGTGTTGTTCAACTTGCCTGTTATGTCGGCATAGCCGGGCTTGTAGGACTCCAACCACGGTGCACCTTCCAGCGGCTGCAGGTTCTTGACTGCGTTGATGGCGCTCAGCTGGGAACCAGTGGGTTGCCAGTTTGCCAGGTCAGGCAAGTCTCCTGTAGCCACTTTGGTCTGGATCGTTTGCTCGTAAGGGTCGGGTTGCACGACTACCTCGACTGTTGCGCCTGTGAGCTTTTCGAAACGCTCTATTGTGCCGGCGTAGGAGTCCGGCGCGAGACCGCCTCCCCAGATAGTGAGATGCACGCCGCTGAGGTTCTGGTCCTGTTTAGGCCATTCAACGGCTGAGCTAGCGCCCCCCTTCGCCGATGGGTTGGTGCAGCCTGTCAAGATGAGGGCTGCCGAAGCTGCAACAATCGCGGCTCCGCGGAAAGCTTTCTTCATTGATTGCTCCTTGAATGCTATGAGTAAGACCATGATGGTCGCTCAGCTTTGGGTGAACTCCCTATCGGCCTGCTGTTTGTGTGCGGAGTTCGATCGTCCGGGCGGCTTCTGAGCCGGATCCGGCGACAACGTGGAGGGTGCCTGTGTCGGCATCCCAAGTTGTTTCCCATCCAGGCAGGCTGGTTGGGAAGACGGTGCGGACGATTACATCGGCACCAATGAGTTCGGGAAAGGAGAGCGCCACGTTGCCCGGAGCTGTTGTCCTTTTCCACAAGGTTATGAGCCGGGACCTGTCATCAGCGAGCCCTAACGCAACCCACGAATCATCCCAACGGGGAATTCCGAGGGGCCACTCAGGCACTGACCGGCTGATGCGTTTGCGAAGCTGTTTCGCTGTCGTGATGGCTTCACGGACCAAAAGCAGCTGACTGTCGCTCATACGGTTGAGGTATCCGCTCACGTAGTAGCGACCAAGCAGGCCTGTAGCCAAACTGAAGGCGACGTGTTCCTCGCTCATCTCTGGTTGCGGATACGCCCAACTCGCGGCTTGTTCCGGCAGCATCGAGAGCGGAGCGGCCGCGGCTATCGGCGGGTACAAGCGAAAGTCCTGCTGGTCTGATGTCGACTGCAACTGCAAGCGTGAGAGCATGGCCCAGTCGGCACGCATCGCACCTGAGGCGCAGTTTTCGATGATCAGATCGGGATGCCTCTTCGCAAGACTGTCCAGCCAATCGAGGTGCGCGCGGTTATGGCCCAGAAGTCCCCCTCCCAGTGAGTCACAGCCGACATCCGTTCCAACCCCAGGGTTGATGTTGTAGTCGAATTTGAAGAATCCGACCCCGAACTCGTGAACCAGACGGTCCACCACAGTGTTCAAGTGGACAACAGCGGCTGGGTGTCGAAGGTCCAGATGGTAGCGGCCGTGCTCGACAACCCGTTCACCTTGGCGCTGGAAGAAGGCGTCTCGTGGGAGGTTAGCCGCAGCGGGGCTGCGTACGCCCACCACTTCAGGCTCCAGCCAGAGGCCCGGCATCATGCCCTTATCTCTAATTCGCTCAATCACTTCCCCAAGCCCGCCCGGGAACCTAACCGTGGAGGGAAGCCATTCACCCACCGAGTCCCACCAGTCGCCGCCGTCGTCGTACCAGCCCGCATCGATGCAAAAAACTTCGGCGCCAGCACCGGCGGCAGCGTCGATCAGCGGTAAAAGACGATCAGTACTTGGATCACCGTTCAGGGTGTTCATATAGTCGTTGAACACCACCGGCAGGGAAGCGTTGTCGACGTGCTGGCGACGGTCGGCCCTGCGGTAGGCGGTTAGCTCCGCTACCGCCTTAGTAACATTGGCACCTACCGCAACTGTCACAGGGACACTCTCAAAGATTTCTCCTGGTCCGAGCGACACCGACCAATCGTGGTCGAGTTCGGTAGGGCCGGACAGCGCAACATATCCGTCATGTGAGTTCTCTCCGACCTCCCACCGCCACGCGCCGTTGTGTTCCAGCTGCCAGACCCAGCTGAAAGCCAGCTCCTCAGAAAAGACCGCACCCACCGGCAGCGACGCGCCCGTTGACCACGACCCCTTTGACACTACTGATCGTGACCCGCGAGGGTCATGTCCCGTGAGTTCCTGGCTCAGGACTGGAAAGTTCATGCCTCTAAGCGGTGCACTGTTCCACCTGCCCTCGGCAAGCCAGTCACTCTGACCTTCAAGCAAGTGCCAGCTGGAGAAGGAAGCCGGAACCCCGTCAGGGGCCCCAAAACTAGCCGCCCACGAGGTAACCGACTGGACGATGAGAGTCTCCGTGCCTACATTCTCAAGCCTCACGCTCGATCGAATTGCGGCGGCATCGGAATGGGAGGAAAGGCAGACTGTAGCACGCAGCGCTGGGTCCGGGGCCGTCATAACAATTTCAAGGGCCTCAGGAACCTGGCCCTGTGCCGGCCGGAAGATGTGGTGATCGTACCGAAAGTCCTGCCCTATGCTGGACTTGATCAGCCGGCTGTTCGCTTGGCTATGCCCGTACCCCGCTGCCAGCACATGCACAAGGGAGACAGAGCCGTCAAAAACCCAGCGCTTGCCAGATGACGTCATTGCACGGAGAGCTGGCGCAGAGTCCGGCCCGAGATCTATCTCAAGAGTCAGTGCCCCCGCCGTCCAGACAACATTCTGGTTCACACTGGTTGCAAGGTCCTTGCTCATGGGCTCCTCTTCGTTGTGGATCGTCCACGTTAGATGCTTTGATAGCGCTTTCATAGCTTATCAAGCAGCCTTTGAAAGCGCTATCATTTTTTTCTGTTACGAAGGTTGAGTCTTCTACCGGAAGGGCTCGCTCCTTAGCATGTGCGACCCTCCCACGGCATTGGTAACTTGACGGTGATGGGGAGGCTGGCTCGTTTGTACAAGGTTTTACGAGGTAAGTTATGCCGCTCCATTTACCGACGTCACGACACCCGCCGCTCTGGTTCCAATCGCCATCGAGGAGGAATCCGTCATCAAGGTCTGCAACAACCGGGCCTCACGCCAACCCGCGGCCCCGCTAGCCGCGGACGGTCCAGCGCAGCGGATGCAGATGAGGGTTACCTTCCCACCAGCCACCACCAGGTGCTCGGCAACGAGGCGGGGTCTGAGCACTAGTCAACCTTGGGCTGACGGGCTTTGCCGGCTCCAAGGGCGCCGACTGTCATCAAGGGTATCGATAACTCCGTCCTTGCCAGGTGGCAGGGTGTCCTAGCGTGACACGAACGCCACCATCCCGTCCACGCCCTTGGTCTTGAAATAGCGGTAGTCAAGCAGGGAATGGGATCGCCATGCGCGGCCCAGACGGCCGCGTAGGGCAAGTGGGTGTGGACCGCTCCCCACCTCGGGCATGTGCCGGTAGGCGGCGTAGACATGCGCGGCGGTGTCACTTGGGATGCTCTTGCAGAACCCACGGACCCCGGTACTACCTTGCCGTCAAGGAGCGCAGGATCATATTCCCTGGGCTGGCTCGTCGTGCTTACCTCCGCTGGGTTTGATCACGAAGTAGTTGGTGCGCGCGACACGACCCGAGCCGATACCTCCGGTCCGGACGACAAGGTTGTAGCAGACCAGCTTCGCGTGCAGTGCTGAGACTTCAGCACCGACATAGTCACTGCTTCTATGACGTAATCAGGAGTTGAGCCGGGACATTTATCTTTGGAGATGGTCCTCGGGTCATCCTTTGAGGCTGAGGGTATTGACGGCGGCACGCTGGACTGCGAGGCCGTCACTGTAGCGTTCGAGGAACTTGGTGAACCCGGCGACGTCCTCTGCCTCCGGATTGGTAGTTTCAAATACTGCCCCGCGGAAGACGGTGTTCCGGAGGTACCCGTCGAGGTCGTCGGAGGGATCCGTTACGAAGGCGGAAAGCACGGCAATCCCCCATGCCCCGCCCTCGGAAGCAGACTCTGCCACCGAAACAGGGGCGTCCAGCGCGCCCGCTAGGAACCGCTGGGCAATACCAGCGGTACGGAACACCCCGCCGTGGGCGAACATTCGGTCGATGGCTACATCCTCGGCGGCAAGCACCTGCATGCCGAGAATGAGTGTGGCGAATACTCCATATAGCTGGGCCCGCATGAAGTTGGCGAGCGTGAAAGCACTGTCCGGAGGCCGGACAACGAGAGGGCGCCCCTCGCTGAGGCCTGCGATGGGTTCCCCGGCAAGCTGGTTATAGGCGAGTAGCCCTCCGGCATCTGCTTCTCCTGCCAGAGCCTCCTGCAGGAGCGCCTCGAAAGCCGTATCCGATTCGATGAAGGCCCCTGCCGCCGCTGCGAAGCGGGTGAAGAGCTGAACCCAGGCGGCAAGCTCACTCGCACCATTGTTGCAGTGCACCATCGCCACGGGCGCTCCGGCAGGTGTTGAGACCATGTCGAGTTCATGATGCAGCCGGGTAAGTGGACGCTCGAGCACCACCATCGCAAATATGCTGGTGCCAGCACTGACATTCCCAGTGCGCGGGGCTACGGAACAGGTGGCAACCATGCCCGTGCCCGCATCACCTTCCGGGGGACAAAAGACAGCTCCTGATTCTAAGACCCCCGTCGGGTCCAACAAGAGGGCGCCGGTTTCAGTCAGTGAGCCGGCATCGTTACCGGCGACGAGGACTTCGGGTAACAATCCTCCAATCTCCAGTCCCGGGGCGGTCTCGGCAATAAGAATGCTGTAACGCTTCAGCAACTCGGCATCGTAGGTGTGTGTTGACGCGTCGATGGGAAACACGCCGGACGCATCACCGACTCCAATGACCTTCCGACCGGTTAATCGCCAATGGACATAGCCCGCAAGCGTGGTCATGAAGTCAATCTCGCGCACGTGGGGTTCATGATCCAAAACAGCCTGATGCAGGTGGGCTACGGACCATCGAAGGGGAATGTTTGTCTCGAAGAGAGCAGTGAGTTCATGCGCTGCCTTGCCGGTGGTGGTGTTCCGCCATGTTCGGAACGGCACGAGCAATTTGCCACAACTGTCAAAGACGAGATAGCCGTGCATCATCGCAGACACGCCAATTGACCGCAGGGCCCTAGGGTGTACTCCGTGCCTGCGCTCCGCGTCCGCCACAAGATCAGCGTAGGCGGTCTGAATTCCTGACCAAACTTCCTCCAGTGAGTAGGTCCAGAATCCATTCTCGAAGCTGTTTTCCCAAGTGGAACTCCCGAGTGCAAGCACGCTACGGGGCTCATCACCAATGAGACAAGCTTTTATGCGGGTCGAGCCCAGTTCAATTCCCAGACGTCCGCGCCCGGCAAGGATGGCTTCGACTTCGGCGGTGGCGTCAGGAGTATTCACTAGCGATCCTTCGTCTTGTTAGCGCTAACAATGAGTTCCGACCTAATGTACTGGACGTTCGCCGTGAACGTCTACGAGCAGTCCGGTCCGCTGTCACTCTAGCCGGTGGGTTGCAGACAGCGTACTGGCCTGCAGGTGCTCGAACTCATCATTCCGACGCTGCGGCAAGCCTGGCCGTTATCGAAGCAGCCTACGCCTCGGTCTCCTCAGGCCGGCCGGTCCAAGTGGCGGCCTCGAGAGGAATGCCTCCTAAAACAGGAATGCATCCAGAAACACAGACACCAGTTCGCTCGCTGCAACTTTCCTCGAAAGGAATTCCCATGAAAGAGATCCGTTACGGTCTGGTCGGCGCCGGCTACTTCGGGCTGGCCATTGGCCGCTCCCTGCTCAAACAACCATTCGCCAGCGTTACCCGGGTGTTTGACCCCAACAATGCCGATGACCCAGCTCTTGCCGTGGGCGCTCAGGTGAGCGAACCCGACCGCTCCCCCGGACTGACCAAATCTTCATTATCGGGCCGGAAGTAGGACGAGTAGAAGTAGATGAGAGAACCCGTCCCATCCCGCTTTCTCGTGTTTTCGCAGGTCAGGTAGGCGTTGCAGTACTGAAGCGCCATGGGCTTGTCGCGAGTGAATGCGCGAGGCCGTGCGGCTCGGCGACGTAATCTCTCATTAGATGAGAGAATTTTGCGTACAGTTAGGTCGGTGAGCATCGAACCTGGGCGGATTCCGTCCTTTCTAACCAACGTGAATGTCGGGCTGCTGCGTGCCGAGGACCGCGTCTTTGAAGCGATGCTAGATGGCTGGCGGGCGCAGATGCTGGCACGCGGGCTGTCGACGTCGTATATCAAGAGCTCGTGCGGGACGGTCCAGCGGTTTCAGGAGCATGCGAATGAGTACCCGTGGACGTGGTCGGCGCATCACGTGGATGAGTTCCTGGCGGACCGGCGGAGCTCCGAGAAAGGTTTGGCGTTATCGACGCTGCGGGCTAATTCCGGGTCTATCAGGGCGTTCTGCTCATACCTGACTGATGGGCGCTACGGTTGGGCGGCGTTCTGCGAACGGGTTTTCTCGGACATCCCGGTGCAGGTCGTATTCGAGTGGAACTCGCCCCGGCATACAACGGATGATGCGATGCCGGCACGCCGCCGGGCGTTTACCAGGGCCGAGCTGCAGGCGTTCTTCGACGCCGCCGACGACTTGGTGGACACTGAGTTTGCCAAGGGATCCAAGCGCTGGCTTCCAGCCTTGAGGGACTCGACGGCGTTCAAGGTCGCTTACGCTTACGGGCTGCGGCGGCGTGAGCTGGCGATGCTCGAATATGTCGACTTCGGGCCCAACCCGCACGTTGAGTCTTTCGGCCGGTTCGGGGCGCTCCAGGTGCGCTGGGCCAAGGGAACCAGGGGCTCAGGCCCCCGCCGACGCACGGTTCTGACTGTCCCCGAATTCGATTGGGTCGTCGGGCTCCTTGAGTATTGGCTCTCCCCTGACGGCCGGAAACGTTTCCCCACCGCCGACCGGTCAGCCAGCCTGTGGCCCTCGGAACGCTCCGGCTCCACTGTTTTCCGCAATTTTGACCGCTCTTTCCAGCGGGTGAGGAAAATCGCCGGGCTCCCGGAGGAACTTTCCCTGCACACGTTGAGGCATTCGTACGTGACGCACCTGATCGAGGCCGGCTACGACCCGTTGTTTATCCAGCAGCAGGTCGGGCACAGCTACTCCTCGACCACGGCCCTCTATACTTCCGTGTCGGCGGACTTCAAACAGAAGACCATCCAGAGAATGATCGCCCAGCGGCTGCGCAGCGGCGGCACAAATGAGGGGAACGGCCATGGCTGAACAGCGACGGATTGGCTACCGCTGGAATCTTCGGCAGCTGATGGCCCAACGGAACCTCTGGAAGACCACCGAGCTTCTCCCCCTGCTGAAATCCCGGGGTATCAATCTTTCCAACGCCCAGGTCCACCGGCTCGTCACCGGAACGCCGGAACGCATTCCAGCCCAGACCTTCGCGGCGCTCTGCGACATCCTGGAATGCACGCCCAACGACCTCTTCGAACCCTACGTGCAGATGCGCGCCGCGAAGACCGCCAACGCCCCGAAGAAGCCAGAGGACCTTGGCATCGCCCCCGGTGCGCCGATCGCTCGACGGATCCGCGTGCTGCCACCGGATGAAGATGCCTAGGCCACGAAAAGCCGGAGACCCCGTCAGATGGCCTGAACCATGCGGACGCTGCGGTGAACACCATCAAATCGCGGTCCGCTGGCCGGACGGCGGAATCTGCGGTTACTGCTACCAGCAGGCCAAAAGAACCCGAGGCACCTGCGCCTGCGGTCACGAGGGTGTCCTGCCCGGCCGCGTCGACACGCTGCCGGCATGCCGAAGCTGCTCCGGAGTCCAGCTCAACATCGACTGCATCGGATGCGGGAACGAGGATGAACTCCACTCAGGGAACCGATGCTGGTCATGCATCCTCGCGGCCACCGTCGACAGGCTCCTCAGTCCACCGGATAACCAACCACCCTCCCCGGCGCTCCGGGCAGTCGCCACCGCCTTGAAATCCATGAAGCGGGCCAACAGTGGCATGACCTGGATCCAGCAACCGCACGTCACCGCTTTCCTCCAGCAACTGGCGGCCACGCCTGTGATCACCCACACCCACCTCGACGAACTACCGGCATCCCGCACGCGCGAATACGTCCGAGGACTACTCGTCGAACACCAGGCGCTGCCGCGCCGCGATGAACTCAGCGCAAGGTTTGCTGAATGGGCCGAGCAGGCACTCGAGCGGATCACCAGCCAGAACCATCGGGACATCATCCGGCGCTACATCCGCTGGCACCACCAGCGCCGGATGAACCAGATGGACGAGGTCACCCAAGGCACCTTCCTGCGGGCCAAACAATCAGTCACCGTCGGCATCGAACTGCTGAACTGGCTCACCGAACGAGACACTGAACTCGCAGCACTGACCCAAGCCCACCTGGACCGATGGCAGGCAGAAGGCCCAACGACACGGGGCATTGCCTCACGCTTCCTCGACTGGGCCACCAGAACCAGCCTTATCGATCCCTCATTGAAGCTGCAGCCCCACCGTCGCGGCACCAGCCCAAGACTCGATGCAGCCGCTCAAGCAGAGCTCGTCCGCGGCCTCAGCCACACGACCGACATGAGCCCGCGGGACCGAGCAGCGGCCATCCTCGTTCTGGTCTTTGGCCAACAGGTTTCCGACATCATCCAGCTGACGTGGCACGACGTCAAGGTGACAGAGGATCTGGTCACGGTCACCTTCGGAGCCGTCGAGATCGCACTCACCTCGCCGCTCGATGAGCCCTGGAGAGAACTCGCAGCCACCCCGACCCACGATCAAACAGCAGCGCACCCCAACAGCAACTGGGTGTTCCGCGGCGGCGCCCCCGGCCGGCATCTTCGCGCTTCAACCCTCACCCAGCGCCTCAGCGCCGCGTTCAGCAGCCGGGCCGCCAGACTCGGAACCCTACACGAGCTTACGAAAATCGCTCCGGTGGCCATCATCGCCGAAGCTCTCGGCTACGCCCCGGCCACGATCGATCGCCACGCACTGGCCTCTTCGGCCAACTACATGGAATACATCTCGTCGCTCCACGCACCAAGTTCAAGTCACGACAAACCATCGCTGCCTCTTCGCAGGGGCTACTAGGCCACGCATTGCGCCTATTCCGGCGAAGCGATCCATATCTCGCCATTAGAGAGAACGCGGGCGAGGCATTCGGCGATACGTACCGCATCCTCTTCTGTCGAACCAGGCACGAGCCTGATCCCAAGATGCGAGGCCGGAAGATCTGCACTTACCACTGCTCTTTCGACACTTGGGTCTTCATCGCAGGGGACTCAGCGAGTCATATCTGGGATGAATCGCACCTACATTCCAAGAGTCGTCCTCGCTGATGGAACGTTGAAACGACCCCGCTTGCGATCCAGCACAGCCCGCCAGAAGCAGGGCTAAAACTGGAGACAAGGACTTAGGAAGCGTGCTCATGACTCATGATATGGACAACTCGTGCTGGCCTCATGGTTGTTATTCCGCCTCAAGCGCCTCTTCCTCATACCGGCTGACCAACTAGCCACCGTAATCCAGGCTGCCCTGCAGCATCGACTTCTCGCAAAGCGACGGAAACCTTGACGCTAGGAGGCGCGTTCTCACCGGCCCATGCTGAAGCCTCAGCAAGGCTCACGGAATCAAGATTAAAAGCCGACACAGAATGACCGTCCACCAGGAAGACCCGAAAATCAGAGGTGGTCGATTCCCATACTGTGTCTCGCTCATCAACAAGCCGTGCCTTCATGCACTCAACCTACGACGCGGACTTCATGCGCCCGGAGCAGACGCCAACTCGTCCCACACCAACACGTCCCGCTGCCAGTTCCGGAACGGGCAGCCGACGCACCCCATTGAGAAGCGGCGGCTGCCATCGGACTTGTGGTGCGGAGTTGCTTACGCGGGATCCTCGCCCGCTGATCCGCTCTAGGGTGAGATGGTCTTCGAGATGGTGGACTGCGTCTGTTGGCGGGATCTCAGCACGACATATGTGCGCTTATCGGCGTTCGAGTAGGACGAGTTGATGCCCGTGGATGCCGCGGTCAACTCGCCCTGTCAGACTCTTGCTGCTTGGGTGCGGTCAGTTGCTTGGAGGACTCGCTTTGGTGGTGAGTTCCGGGTACAACGAGGTGAGTGGCTCGCTGAGTGCGTTGCGGATCCTTGAGCTCGCGTCGTCGGCGAGCACTTCGAAGTCGTCGGCTTCCAGGGCGTTGAGGGCAGCGGTGACGATTTCATTTGCGCTGGCTTTTGGTGCGTGGACGCCTGCTGTCATTGGGGTATCGACGTAACCCATATGGAGGGCGAGAACCTGCGTTCCTTGGGATTGCAATTCGAGGCGGAGGGAGTTTGTTGCCGACCAGAACGCAGCTTTCGCTGCGCTGTATCCGCCGCTCCAGGCGTACCAGCTGAGCAGGGACAAGACGTTGACGATGGCGCCGCCACCATTGGTCTTCAGATGCGGCGCGAAGTGTTGAGCCATAGCGACAGCCCCGAAAAAGTTGACGTCAAAGACTTCGCGCAGCCGGCTTGTGCTCACGGTGGAGATGGGCTCGTACTGCGGGATGCCGGCGTTGTTGACAAGGATGGTGGTGTCCGATGCTATTGCGGCTGCTTCGGCGATGGAATCTTCTTCGGTGACATCCAGATGTAACGGGACGATTCTGGCGTCGTCCCAGTCCACGCGGGAGCGGGTAGCTGCGTAGACCCTGGTTGCGCCGCGGGAGAAAGCACTTGTTGGACCCATTGGCGGCCAAGGCCGCCGCCGGCTCCGGTGATCAGGACGGTTGAGCCGTCAATGCCGGTCATGTTGTGCTCCTGTTTCGTTGCTCGTACGAAAGTGCACCGCTGCTGCTCCTGCGCAGCGGCGGGGGACTTTTGTTGCGCCCTCCCGGGTGAGCGGTTGGCGCGCGCTAGCGGAGGTGGCCAGGGTTCTATGCGTTGACGTCGACGACGATGCGGCCTTGAACTTTTCCTTGGAACATTTGCGGGATGATGCCGGGGACGTCCTTGAGGCTGATGGTGCTGGTCGTGCGTGCAAGTTTTTCCAGATCGAGGTCGTTCGCCAGCCGCGACCATGCCCGCAGGCGTATGTCGCGTGGCGCGTTTACGGAGTCGATGCCGGCCAGAGTGACGTTTCGGATGATGAAAGGCAGAACGGAGCCCGGCAGGTCTGTTCCTTGGGCGAGTCCGTTCGCAGTCACAACGCCGCGGTATTTGGTGTGGGCGAGCACATTGGCAAGGGTCTGTCCCCCGGCAGAGTCCACCCCACCGGCCCAGCGTTCGGCGGCGAGCGGGCTTCCCGGCTCGGAAAGAGCCTGGCGGTCGATGATTTCGGCGGCCCCCAGGTTATGAAGGTACGTGCTTTCCTCAGTCCGCCCGGTGGAAGCGATGACGCGGTACCCCAGGTCGGCGAGCAAGGCGATGGCTATGGATCCGACGCCGCCGTTGGCTCCGGTCACAAGAACGTCGCCCTTGTCAGGGGTTACACCACCATGTTCCAGGGCCAGTACCGACAACATGGCCGTGTAGCCTGCGGTGCCGATCGCCATAGCGTCTTTGGTCGTAAACGCTTCCGTAACTTGACGAGCCATTCGCCGCTCAGCCGTGCCTTCTGCGCGAAACCCCCATGGTGCGTTTGGCTGAGCCCCCAACTGTTGCCAACAACCCGGTCACCTGGCTCGATACCGGGGAACTCTGATGCCTCAACGACTCCGGCCAAGTCGATTCCGCCCACGAGGGGAAACCGGCGGATGATTTCGGATCGTCCGCTGAGCGCAAGTGCGTCTTTGTAATTGACGGTGGAGTAGTCGACCCGTACGGTCACATCTCCGGGCATGAGCTCTTCCTCCGACAGATCGACCAGATTGGTCGTGACTCCTATGCCGTTCTTGGTGGCCAACAGGGCTTTGAACGCCATGTGCTGTCTCCCTTCAAATCGTGGTGAAGATGCCTCCATCGGCCGCAGTTTTGTCCCCTGTCCCGAGAAACCGCTGCAACCCCTTGTGTAATAGGCATGACTTGTGTGACTATTACAGCATCAAGCGGTAAGAGGCATCAAAATGATGCTTATTACACACATTTGGAGGCGGTCGGCGTCGACCGGAATGGAGCTGCAGTTATGACGGATTTGTCCTATGAAGTACTGGTCCTGGACGGGACGCCGAGGGTCAGTGACCAGCGGCTGCCGTCCGGGGAGTCCATAGTGTCCTCGCCCTTGAGCGTCACCTTGATCAGCGGGGAACACGACGCCGTCCTGGTGGACGCCCCTTACACCTATGGCCAGGTCGAGCGGGTGCGTAACTGGGTTCGTGACTCCGGCAAGACCCTGCGCTACGTCTACATCACCCACGGTCATGGCGACCACTGGCTCGGGGCAGGCGAACTGTTGTCGGAATTTCCCGGGGTGACGGTATTTGCAACGGCAGGAACCATACGGGCTATGGAGGAGCAGGCCACCGTCGGACGTGAAACTCTGTGGGATGCGGTCTTCCCGGGGCTGGTGCCACCGTCACCGCTCCTGGCCGAGGAGGTTCCCGCGGCAGGGTTCACGCTGGAGAATCACTCTATGGTTCCCATTGAGTTGGGACACACTGACACTGACGACACGACGGCGCTGTGGGTCCCCGACATTGGTCTTGTGGTTGCCGGCGATGCGGTCTACAACGGTGTCCACCAGTATTTGATCGAAGCCACCGGAGAGGGCTTCGACTCCTGGTTGAATGCCTTGGACACCATCGAGGCACTGAACCCGAAATTTGTTGTCGCCGGGCATAAAGCACCAGGGGCCCCGGATGACCCCGGCACGATCGAGGAGACCCGGCAGTACCTCAAAGACGCCAAACGGCTGCTTTCCACGGTATCGGCTCCGGAAGAGTATTACGACGCGATCCTCCGCCTCTACCCTCACCGCATCAACCCCGGACCGGCCTGGTACGGGGCCGTGGGGATACTCAACGCCACGCGCTGAGCTACCTAATCGTCCCTCGAGGGGCAATCAAACCAGTTCGCATTGACAAAGGAGTCACCAGAACATGTCACAGCATCACCTTGAACCGGCACCACGAGTCGTTCTCGTGCACGGCTTCCTGGACGACCACACCGTCTGGAACGACGTCACCCAAGTGCTCGGTGACGAGGTCGACAGCCACGCAATCGACCTTCCGGGAGCCGGAACACGCAGCAACGACAAGGGACCGTTCACCCTGCGGTCCCTGGCCGAGGCAGTCATCCAGGAGATAGACGCCTCAACTACACCGGTGGTCCTCGTCGGCCACTCCATGGGTGCCCAGATCGTCGAGCTCGCGGCGGCAGAACGACCAAACCGGGTCGCCGGCCTCGTTCTCCTCACGCCGATCCCCCTTGCTGGAGTCCACCTCAATGGAGAGACCGCCGAATCGTTCCGTCGCCTGGGCGGTGACGCGGAGGCGCAGCGGCAGGGACGGCTGGGCGTCACCGTTTCCCTCACTCCGCACGCGTTGGAACGCCTGATCGCCTCCGGAACCGCACCCGCTCCCGCCGTCGTCGCCGAAGTTTTCGACGCCTGGAACGACGGCGATCCTGCCGGCCTGGACAGCTCCGGCTACAGCGGCCCGACCCTGGTGGTCAACGGCAAAGAAGACCCGTTCGTCACCGATCAGCTCCTGGCCAACGGCGTCCTTCACCGCTTTGAGCATCTCGCCACCGTCTGCGTCGACAAGGCCGGGCACCTTCCCCACTTAGAACAGCCAGTCGAAGTCGCAAATGCCGTTCAGAGTTTCGCGCAATCCTTTAGCCGTGTGGAGGCCTGACCATGTCCGAAACTTCACTCCACACGCCCGGCCTGACTATCCGAGGTCTTCTGGATACGGACAAGCTGGGTTCGCGGAGGATCGCCCTCATTCTGGTCGGTTTCCTCTGCGTCCTGTTGGATGGCATCGACATCGGCGTCTGGGGCTTCGTGTACCCGCACGTCATCGCCGACTGGGGGGTGCAGGTCCAGCAAGTGACCGTCGTGGCAACCGCTGGGTACGTTACCCTTGCTGTCGGCGCCCTGGTAGCCGGACCGCTTGCTGACCGGTTCGGCCGCAAGCCCACGCTCCTGACCAGCGTTGCACTGTTCGCAGTCTCCCTCCTGGTGGCCGGCACGGCCACGTCCTTTGAAACTATCGGAATCTGCCGTGCAATTGCTTGTGCCGGATTGGGTGCGGTAATGCCTACTGCCATCACCCTGGTGTCCGAGTACTTGCCGCAAAAACGCCGTGCCCTCCTCATCACGGCCGTGTTCTGCGGCTTCCCGCTCGGCCAAGCCGTCGTGGGGTACATGGCAGCATTCATCGTGCCCACTCTCGGATGGCCCTCATTGCTGATCGTCGGCGGTGTCGCCGGCCTGATCCTGCTCCCCCTCATCGCCTTGTTCCTGCCCGAATCCCTGACACTGCTGATGCGCAACCCCGCCAAACAGCCGCGCGCACAGCGAACCCTGCACAAGCTGGCCAACTCACTAAACCAGGACACGCCCGAAGCGGCACCGGTCGAGGCCGGAGGTGCTGAGACACTGGCTGTGGACGGCGGGATCAGAACAGTGCTGTCGCGGAAACTTATCCTCACCAGTACCGTCGTGTGGTTCGCCTACCTGGTCAACTGCACCGTCACCTACGTTCTCATCGGATACCTCCCCCTGATCATGGCCAAAATGGGCACCGGCGCAGAAGGTTCCGGACAGGTCATCGGCATGGCCGGCTGGGGCGGACTGATCGGATCCCTGCTCATCGGATACACCATGAGCAAATTCGGCCCCTACCGCGTCCTCATCACCGGACTGGCCCTCACGGCTGTTTCCATCGCGGTCGTCGCATTCGGCCAGTGGCAACTGGCCGCGCTCCTCATCCTCGGCCTGGTCTGGGGAATGCTCAACGGAGGATCCAACGGCGGCATGAACGCCTTCGCGTCCGAAGTTTTCCCGCCCCATGCACGGGCCACCGGTGTCTCATGGATGCACTCGGCAGGAAAACTCGGGGCTATCCTCTCCGGCCTGTTCGGAGGCCTCATGATCGCGGCAGGATGGGGCATCGGGGCCATCTTTATCGCCTTCGCCATCCCACTGTTCATCGCCGCCGCAGGATTCGCACTACTCGCCAGCACCCACCGCGGCGCACGTACCGCCAACGAAGGACACTGACCATGAACCATCCTGAACCCGCAGGCACCGCCGGGGACATCAAAACCACCGACATCACCGAAACCACCTGGACTGACGCATTCGAGGCCAAATCTGAAGACGCTTTCGGGGAGGCTTTCACCGAAGACGTCGTCTTGGAAGCCACGGCCCTCCTCAAACCCATCACCGGACGCGCCGACGTCCAAGCATCAATGGGAGCGGCCAGCAACTACTACACGGCCCTGAAGTTCACGCACGAAGCCACCAACGGCGAACGCACCTACATCGAATGGGAAGCAACCGGAGCCTCGGGAGTGAGCTTCTCCGGAGTAACAGTCCTGACACGCAACGAAGACGGACTGATCCGGCACATCTCCATCAGCCACAGGCCACTGGCCGCTGTCTTGGAGTTCTCTGCCGAAATGTATGAACGAACCAAAGGAAAAATCCAGGAAGGACACTTCCGTCCCCATGACTGAGCACCCTTCGCGCCACACACTCCACGAAGTTGGCTTCCCCGCCGATGGCGATATTCAACTAAGCGGAAACCTCTACATTCCCGTCACAGGCCAGGGTCCCTACCCTGCAGTGACGATGACTGTCGGATATGGAGGCGTCAAAGAACACGGCACGCTGCCATACGCAGAAGCCTTCGCTGATGCCGGGTTCGTAGTCCTACTGCATGACCACCGAGGATTCGGCCACAGCGGCGGAACCCCGCGCCAGGACATCCACCCCTGGCGGCAGATCGACGACTGGCGCCGCGCCGTCACCTACCTCCAAAACCGCGACGAGGTCGATGCCGAAAAGATCGGTCTCTGGGGCTCAAGCTATTCCGGCGGCCACGCCATCGTCATGGCAGCCACCGACCCCAGAATTAAGGCCGTCGTGGCGCAGGTACCAACCATCAGCGGTTACCAGCAAGGACTCCGTCGCATCCCCCCGGCAGCACTGGAGGCACTGGAGAAATCCTTTGCCGCTGACGAGCTGGCCCAGCTGCAGGGACAGGAACCACACCGCATCGCCTTGGTATCGGACGGATCAGTCCCCGCCGCCTACACTGACCCGGAGGCGATTTCGTTTTACCTCCAGCCACTGCCCGACGGCGCCTGGGAAAACAACGTCACGATCCGTTCCACCCGGGCAGCGCGCGCCTACGAACCCGGAACCTACATCCCACGGATATCCCCGACGCCCCTGATGATGGTCGTGGCAGACAATGACACCGTCACCCCTACGGACCTGGCACTGGAGGCGTACCAGCGGGCCCTGCCGCCGAAAGAACTCGTCCTCTTCCCGGGAGGACACTTTGACGGTTATCTGTCCGAGTTCCACACGACCTCCGGCGCTGCTCTGCGCTGGTTCCAGCAGCACCTTCAGCACCACGAGTAAAGTGTGAAGGAGTTGTCAGGATGCGCGAACGATACGGAAACCTTATGGAATGGCCAGCAACTGCCCGGTTCGGGCTAACGGTTGCCCCCGGAAACCTGGGCCTCGTCCAGGACTTCCTCAACACCATAGGCTCCGGAAAAACGACACCCCGCCCGGACCTGCTCGGAAGCCTCGAATCATCCCAACAGTGGGCCGCCTCCGTGATGGACCAATGGAAAGCCACTGACGACTTCGGATGGGCAAAAAAACTCCCGCAGCTCACCGAGCATGACCGGCAGCGCCTCCTGACACTCCGCTCACACCTCTTCCATGCCCTGTATCAAGAAGCCACAACACAGCCGGCGCCGGATGCCGCGCCCGCCATCGGCGAGTACCGCCCGACATTGACCGTGACAGCACACGGCATAGAGCTAAAACCCGACGGTGAAGGCTGGCGTTACTACGAAGAAGCAGTCCTGCTGCTGTGCCACCACGCCCAAACGGTCGACAGCCTGAAGCGGATGAAAAGCTGCAAGGCCCACGGCTGCGACGTGATCTTCTACGACCGATCCAACAACAACAGCGGAGTCTGGCACGACGTCAAACTCTGCGGCAACCGGGCCAACGTCCGAGCACACCGAGAGCGCATTACCTTGCACTAACCCTCCTGCAAGAACAACCTCATCGCACTACGGGTGGACCCGCCTCTGATTCGACCTGGTCCCGAACCAATACCTCACACTCCCCTGCTTGCTGTGCGCCCACACACAGGTAAGCCTGTTGCCTCAAAGGTTGAACAACATGATCATCAACACCGATACACTCAGCGAAGCGGCCGCCTACAAACTGCTCATCGGTTCAATACTTCCCCGCCCCATTGCTTGGGTCAGTACGCTCTCACACAATGGCGTAGCAAACGTTGCACCCATTTCCTTTTTCACTGCAGTAGGCCGCCGGCCTCCCAAGATCTCCCTCTCACTGCAACCACGAACGGACGGTGTCTCGCTCAAAGACACGTTCATCAACATCCGGGACACCCGAGAGTTCGTGGTCAACATGGCAACGCTGGCCGATTCCGACGCCGTCCACCGGTCCGCATACGAATACGAACCCGAGGAAGACGAGTTCGAAATCCTCGGTCTGGAAAAAGCCGCATCAGTGAGCATTGCCGTGCCGCGCATAGCAACCGCGCCCATCGCTTACGAGTGCCGACTGGACAGAATCATCCCAGTTAGCGACACAGAAAACGTCGTTTGGGGCGAGATCCTTCACTTCCACATCCGAGACGACCTGTACCTGGAGCGAGGACGCATTGACACCGGTGGTCTGTCTCCCATCGGTCGGCTCGCAGCCGAATATACTCACGTCGAGAACGCCTTCACAACACCACTCAACGCCCAAACCCTCACAGCAGCCGTCGGATCCAGAATGCGTCGGCTCGACCAACATGACACAGAATTCTCCCCCATCGACACAACACTCTGGTCACCCTCCGGCTCTACCCGACCGTCCTAGTCCTCGTGACGGAGACGGCCCTCTAGGACAGGGCCCGCAAAGTCCTGCCGATCCCCTAGGTTGACGAAAGTGCGCTTATTGGCGGAAGTCGGCGCGGGGGCGCAATGGGCTGGTCGTCCAGTCCGCTCTGGTCATTTTGGGGCTCAGGGCTGAAACCCGATATAGTTGAAGCACTACGACCGGTTCCGCCTACTTTGTTAGGTCCAGGGCCGGTCTTCATTTTCTCTGAGCAGGAGGCTCAGTTGGCCGTATCCGTCAAGGCCTACAAGACCTACGACGAGCAGGTCGACCTCCTTGCATCCCGAGGGATGCGTATCGGAGATAGGGACGCTGCGATCAAGCAGCTCCAACGCATCAACTACTACCGGCTAAGCGGCTACTGGTATTCGTTCCGACGCCAAGGAACCACGGTCCGCGAAGACAGGTTTTATCCCGGAACTACCTTCGGCGATGTCGTTAGCCTGTATACCTTCGATGCGAGTCTTCGAACGGCAACTTTCTCCGCTCTAACGCCGATCGAGCTGGCATTGCGAGCTCTTGTTGGGCATGCGTTGGGAACGATTGACGAGTGTGCGCATCTTAAGCCGTCACTTTTAGGTCCGCGTGCGTCCCAGGGGCCCTCCTATGCGACCTGGATGCAGCGCTATAAGAAAGCCATGGCCGATTCGAAGGAAGATTTCGTCAAGCACCACCATGCCAAGTATGGCGGGACGCTTCCAGTTTGGGCGGCGGTGGAGATTCTCGACTGGGGTGCTTTGACGTACCTGTACGGGTTCTCGCCTCGGCAGATCCAGGACGGCATAGCAGGCAAGTTTGGTTTGACCGCCCCGCAGCTGGAGTCTTGGATGAAATCGCTCAACGTGGTGAGAAATATCTGCGCTCACCACGGAAGACTTTTCAACAAAGTCCACGCGATCAAGCCAAAGCTGCCCTCCGTTGGTCAACTCCCTGCGCTGGACCAAGCTCGTTCGGAGATGAACCGAACCTTCGGACAGCTCACCCTTGTCCAGCACATGCTCCGAAGCCTGGACGTAGGGCGTTCCCAGCTTCTGCCTGCAGTTCTTCGCTCATACCCCCATGTAAAGTTGCTGCCTATCTCGCATATGGGAGCCCCACCTGACTGGGCAAACTCCACACTATGGACGTAGCAACCAGAACGTAGGTTGACGGAACGTGGATTATCGGCGCTTAAGTAGGACGAGTAGAAGTAGATGAGAGAACCCGTCCCATCCCGCTTTCTCGTGTTTTCGCAGGTCAGGTAGGCGTTGCAGTACTGAAGCGCCATGGGCTTGTCGCGAGTGAATGCGCGAGGCCGTGCGGCTCGGCGACGTAATCTCTCATTAGATGAGAGAATTTTGCGTACAGTTAGGTCGGTGAGCATCGAACCTGGGCGGATTCCGTCCTTTCTAACCAACGTGAATGTCGGGCTGCTGCGTGCCGAGGACCGCGTCTTTGAAGCGATGCTAGATGGCTGGCGGGCGCAGATGCTGGCACGCGGGCTGTCGACGTCGTATATCAAGAGCTCGTGCGGGACGGTCCAGCGGTTTCAGGAGCATGCGAATGAGTACCCGTGGACGTGGTCGGCGCATCACGTGGATGAGTTCCTGGCGGACCGGCGGAGCTCCGAGAAAGGTTTGGCGTTATCGACGCTGCGGGCTAATTCCGGGTCTATCAGGGCGTTCTGCTCATACCTGACTGATGGGCGCTACGGTTGGGCGGCGTTCTGCGAACGGGTTTTCTCGGACATCCCGGTGCAGGTCGTATTCGAGTGGAACTCGCCCCGGCATACAACGGATGATGCGATGCCGGCACGCCGCCGGGCGTTTACCAGGGCCGAGCTGCAGGCGTTCTTCGACGCCGCCGACGACTTGGTGGACACTGAGTTTGCCAAGGGATCCAAGCGCTGGCTTCCAGCCTTGAGGGACTCGACGGCGTTCAAGGTCGCTTACGCTTACGGGCTGCGGCGGCGTGAGCTGGCGATGCTCGAATATGTCGACTTCGGGCCCAACCCGCACGTTGAGTCTTTCGGCCGGTTCGGGGCGCTCCAGGTGCGCTGGGCCAAGGGAACCAGGGGCTCAGGCCCCCGCCGACGCACGGTTCTGACTGTCCCCGAATTCGATTGGGTCGTCGGGCTCCTTGAGTATTGGCTCTCCCCTGACGGCCGGAAACGTTTCCCCACCGCCGACCGGTCAGCCAGCCTGTGGCCCTCGGAACGCTCCGGCTCCACTGTTTTCCGCAATTTTGACCGCTCTTTCCAGCGGGTGAGGAAAATCGCCGGGCTCCCGGAGGAACTTTCCCTGCACACGTTGAGGCATTCGTACGTGACGCACCTGATCGAGGCCGGCTACGACCCGTTGTTTATCCAGCAGCAGGTCGGGCACAGCTACTCCTCGACCACGGCCCTCTATACTTCCGTGTCGGCGGACTTCAAACAGAAGACCATCCAGAGAATGATCGCCCAGCGGCTGCGCAGCGGCGGCACAAATGAGGGGAACGGCCATGGCTGAACAGCGACGGATTGGCTACCGCTGGAATCTTCGGCAGCTGATGGCCCAACGGAACCTCTGGAAGACCACCGAGCTTCTCCCCCTGCTGAAATCCCGGGGTATCAATCTTTCCAACGCCCAGGTCCACCGGCTCGTCACCGGAACGCCGGAACGCATTCCAGCCCAGACCTTCGCGGCGCTCTGCGACATCCTGGAATGCACGCCCAACGACCTCTTCGAACCCTACGTGCAGATGCGCGCCGCGAAGACCGCCAACGCCCCGAAGAAGCCAGAGGACCTTGGCATCGCCCCCGGTGCGCCGATCGCTCGACGGATCCGCGTGCTGCCACCGGATGAAGATGCCTAGGCCACGAAAAGCCGGAGACCCCGTCAGATGGCCTGAACCATGCGGACGCTGCGGTGAACACCATCAAATCGCGGTCCGCTGGCCGGACGGCGGAATCTGCGGTTACTGCTACCAGCAGGCCAAAAGAACCCGAGGCACCTGCGCCTGCGGTCACGAGGGTGTCCTGCCCGGCCGCGTCGACACGCTGCCGGCATGCCGAAGCTGCTCCGGAGTCCAGCTCAACATCGACTGCATCGGATGCGGGAACGAGGATGAACTCCACTCAGGGAACCGATGCTGGTCATGCATCCTCGCGGCCACCGTCGACAGGCTCCTCAGTCCACCGGATAACCAACCACCCTCCCCGGCGCTCCGGGCAGTCGCCACCGCCTTGAAATCCATGAAGCGGGCCAACAGTGGCATGACCTGGATCCAGCAACCGCACGTCACCGCTTTCCTCCAGCAACTGGCGGCCACGCCTGTGATCACCCACACCCACCTCGACGAACTACCGGCATCCCGCACGCGCGAATACGTCCGAGGACTACTCGTCGAACACCAGGCGCTGCCGCGCCGCGATGAACTCAGCGCAAGGTTTGCTGAATGGGCCGAGCAGGCACTCGAGCGGATCACCAGCCAGAACCATCGGGACATCATCCGGCGCTACATCCGCTGGCACCACCAGCGCCGGATGAACCAGATGGACGAGGTCACCCAAGGCACCTTCCTGCGGGCCAAACAATCAGTCACCGTCGGCATCGAACTGCTGAACTGGCTCACCGAACGAGACACTGAACTCGCAGCACTGACCCAAGCCCACCTGGACCGATGGCAGGCAGAAGGCCCAACGACACGGGGCATTGCCTCACGCTTCCTCGACTGGGCCACCAGAACCAGCCTTATCGATCCCTCATTGAAGCTGCAGCCCCACCGTCGCGGCACCAGCCCAAGACTCGATGCAGCCGCTCAAGCAGAGCTCGTCCGCGGCCTCAGCCACACGACCGACATGAGCCCGCGGGACCGAGCAGCGGCCATCCTCGTTCTGGTCTTTGGCCAACAGGTTTCCGACATCATCCAGCTGACGTGGCACGACGTCAAGGTGACAGAGGATCTGGTCACGGTCACCTTCGGAGCCGTCGAGATCGCACTCACCTCGCCGCTCGATGAGCCCTGGAGAGAACTCGCAGCCACCCCGACCCACGATCAAACAGCAGCGCACCCCAACAGCAACTGGGTGTTCCGCGGCGGCGCCCCCGGCCGGCATCTTCGCGCTTCAACCCTCACCCAGCGCCTCAGCGCCGCGTTCAGCAGCCGGGCCGCCAGACTCGGAACCCTACACGAGCTTACGAAAATCGCTCCGGTGGCCATCATCGCCGAAGCTCTCGGCTACGCCCCGGCCACGATCGATCGCCACGCACTGGCCTCTTCGGCCAACTACATGGAATACATCTCGTCGCTCCACGCACCAAGTTCAAGTCACGACAAACCATCGCTGCCTCTTCGCAGGGGCTACTAGGCCACGCATTGCGCCTATTCCGGCGAAGCGATCCATATCTCGCCATTAGAGAGAACGCGGGCGAGGCATTCGGCGATACGTACCGCATCCTCTTCTGTCGAACCAGGCACGAGCCTGATCCCAAGATGCGAGGCCGGAAGATCTGCACTTACCACTGCTCTTTCGACACTTGGGTCTTCATCGCAGGGGACTCAGCGAGTCATATCTGGGATGAATCGCACCTACATTCCAAGAGTCGTCCTCGCTGATGGAACGTTGAAACGACCCCGCTTGCGATCCAGCACAGCCCGCCAGAAGCAGGGCTAAAACTGGAGACAAGGACTTAGGAAGCGTGCTCATGACTCATGATATGGACAACTCGTGCTGGCCTCATGGTTGTTATTCCGCCTCAAGCGCCTCTTCCTCATACCGGCTGACCAACTAGCCACCGTAATCCAGGCTGCCCTGCAGCATCGACTTCTCGCAAAGCGACGGAAACCTTGACGCTAGGAGGCGCGTTCTCACCGGCCCATGCTGAAGCCTCAGCAAGGCTCACGGAATCAAGATTAAAAGCCGACACAGAATGACCGTCCACCAGGAAGACCCGAAAATCAGAGGTGGTCGATTCCCATACTGTGTCTCGCTCATCAACAAGCCGTGCCTTCATGCACTCAACCTACGACGCGGACTTCATGCGCCCGGAGCAGACGCCAACTCGTCCCACACCAACACGTCCCGCTGCCAGTTAAAACACGGGAGTAGAAGTGGCTGCGAGAACTCCCGTGCATCAACGAATCCGGCGTTTCTACAGGTCAGGCCGACTTTGCTGATTACGTAGATACTCGCGTCCTGGACGGTCTCTGGCGCCCGGATCCCTTACGACTCTAGGTTTCCTGCATCTAATGCATGTTTCCACGGTTATGGATGCCCAGGATGCCAAGGGCGCCTGACCTAAGGGCGCGAGCTGTAGATAATGAGGATGACCTGCAACTTGGTGACGTTAAGGATCAGCATGGTGACAGGTATCGAGATGAGAGCAAGGAGTGCCCAGAGAATCCCCGCGCCAATATGCGCCGGACTCCTTTGTGAGGTGCTCTTGTAGTCCTGATGGACCCGGATACGATTGCTTGTTCCCCAGGCGGCGATGCCGAGCGGAGAAAGGATCAGCCTCACGGCGAACGCTGCATCAGAGAACGGATCGTTCATCTGATACCAAGCCCCGGTAACGATCTTAGGAAAGAACCCGTTGACCACGGCCACAGACGCCACGCACGCGAGATAGCTCGCGCCCAAGGCCACGAGCGGCCAGCGTCGCAACACCGTCGCAATCCGTAGAGCCGTACCTGAAGCTGTACCCACTCCCATGGCCCCAAGTATTACATCCCATTCGGTCGCTACTCCCGGCCTTCAGATACCCGCGTTTGCCAGTTTGTCAGCCCCCTCGTTAGACAATGTAATCGCTCATCCAAGAGGTATGCCGACGGCATGCGCGCGACGGCGAGGCGGTGGTCCCAGTGACCGTCGATGCCGGCCGGTCCGTGGCGGAGTGATGCCGCCTTGGCTGCGGTAGGTTCGGAAAGGATTGCCTCGGTCAGGCCATCTCCTCACAACAGGACCCTGAACCAGTCCGTCAAGCCGAAGCCCGTAGTTTTTGTTTCACTTAGTAGTGAATGGTAGTAAAACGTAATAGAATTTTCATGTTGGGGGGCAGGGCATCAGGAGGCTTCTGAACATGAAACGCATACCGAGCCGGTCGCCGGAGGACTATCCCCCGTCGAACCGTGCGGATGGGCAGAAACTTCCGGCATCAGGGAACTGGCCAGTCCACTCCGCGGCCGTGGCTGGTCAATTTGAAACGAGTCTGTGGCCTGACTGTGAAGAGGCCTGCTAGGAGGCGGCGGGAGTGTCGTCCAGCCAGCGTTCCAGTGTTTCCCCGAAGGGGACTTCCGCGGCGGCTTCGACGATAAAGCTGCTGGATGAAGCGAGGGTGACTGTTATTCCGCAGCGGCGCTGGAGGGCGAATGGTATGACCATGGTGATGGCCCAGTTGATTGCTTCGTCGCGCTGAGCCCGGGTTTGAATGGTGAGTTCGATTTTCAAACGAACGCTCTTCCGTGCCGTTATGCGGGCATATTTGTATCAGGCGGGCCTGGAGGATCAGGCCCGCCTGACGCTTTACGTGTGGAGGTCAGGGATGTACTGCTGCTGCGGCTGCTTCTCCCATGCGGATGGCCCCGTCGATGTGGGTGTATCCGACGCCGGCGATGTCCGAGCAGGCGAAGTGAATGTGGCCGACGCTGCTCCTGATGTTGCCGCGGTACCTGGTCAGGCCGCCGATGTCGAAGCTGGTCCCGTACGCCCCGCGGGTGTAGACCTCGTTGACCCAGTCGCTTTCGTAGTAGACGGTGGGATTCAGTGCTGCGGGACCGAAGTATGCGGCAAAGGATTCCAGAATGGCCTGCTTGCGTTCAGCCGCTGACTTCTCGTACAGGCCATCGGCGACGTGGTCGGAGACGAATCCGACAAGTGTGCCCCCCTCGTAGCCATCGGGGGTGTTGTCGTAGGCCTCGTGAACTGTCTGGTACGGGCTGAATGCGGTTCCGGAGAGCCCCTGTGTGCGCCAGAAAGCCTCCGGGTAAAAGGCCTGGACCTTGATGACCTGGCCGCTGGAGAGGTGCTGGGCCATCTGCTGCTTGACCGAGGGCAGGGCTGGCTGGAAGTCGATCCGTGAGAGCAGGTGCGGTCCAAGGGCGATGATGACGTCCTTGGCTTGGACGGTAATGCCGTCAGCGGCGACCGTGACGATACCCGCGGCGGTGGTGATGCTGCGGACATCGGTGTTGAGGTGGATCCGGTCCGGTCCGATATTTTGTGCCAGGAGTGCAGGAACCTGGTGCATGCCGCCTTTGACGCGCTGATCCAGGATGAAGTCCGGATCGACCAGTTCATTGAACCCGCCGGCGCTGGCTGCCATCATGAGCGCCTGCAGGAGGGAAAAGGCGTAGGCGGGCTTGGTGAGCATGGCCCCGGCCACGAACAGGGCCACGTTGTCGCGGGCTTCGTCGTCGGTGGATTGCTGGGCCAGCCATGAGGCGAAGGAGATCGAGTCGTACTGGGCGGCGTTGGGGTGCTCCCACGGGCTTGCGGGGTCGATCTCATGGGAGAGGGCGTTGAGTACGTCAATAAGCCGGATGATTTCGGCTTCCGTTGCGGGACTGGTGGGGAAGATCTCCCCTTCATACTGGCGGTTTTCGCCGTCCGCATTGACGTAGACGTTCTTGCCTTCGCGGTAGCGGGAGTAGGTCTCAAGGCCAAGTTCCTTGAGCAGTGCGAGGAGCTTTTCCTGGTCCGGGGCGATCCACTGGCCACCGACTTCGACGAGGCATCCGTCATGGGTTTCACTGTGAACGCGGCCGCCGACGCGGTCACGGGCTTCAAGGACCACGACGTCGGCGCCCTTGGCAAGCAGGTTGGTGGCGGCAGTGAGGCCCGCCATTCCGGCGCCTATGATGACGACGTCGGTGGACAAGTTTTTCATGTGTGTTTTCCTTACAGTCTGGTAGTCAGTGGGTCGTGCTGGACATCAGGACTCGGTGCGGACCACGCGGTACGTTGCGCTGTCCCGGTCGACCGCTCCCCGGACGTACCCTCCTGGGCTTGCTGCGACCCTGGAGAGGAAATCCACTGTTTCTTGGGTGATTTCTTCTCCGGGAAGCAGGTTGGGGATCCCGGGCGGGTAGGCGGCTAGGGTGTCGGCGGAGATTCTGCCGACAGCCTCCCCAGCCGGAACGAGGTCATGCTCGTGCATGAAGGCATCTCTGGGGGAGATCAAGCGCCGGCCTGCGGCAGGAATCGGGATGCCGAGATCGGCGAGGTTCGTTGAGGCAAGTTCTCCTCCGCCAAGGGCTGATCGGGCGTGCTCAATGCTGTCGACGATGCGGGCGGCGTCGGGCGTCGCTCCTGCGCCGATCAGGGCCACGACCGAATTGTGCGTGGAGGCCTCGAAGTAGACACCATGTTCGTCAGCGACATATTCCTTCAGCTCATGGCCGGAAACGCCCGTGCCGGAGACATCGATGGCAACGTGCAGCGGGTCGTGGGTGAGGATGTCCGGGAAGTCATCGAAGGAGTCCTCGACGAGTTCCAGGTAAGCGGTCTCCCGGACAAGGCGGCGAAGCTTGTTCGCGGCTTGAACGGACGCTTCGATGTGGTGCTCGCCCGTGACCAGAAAATGCCGTGCGATGTCCAGCGATGCCAAGAGCCAAGTGTTCTCGGACGTGGACTGCGTCAGGCCGAACGCCCTGTTGATCAGGGGTTCGAGCTGGTCGGCGAAGGGGCCTTCGGCCAGGTGCAGCATCGCCGACTGGGTGAGACTGCCCCCCAGTTTGTGGGTGCTGGAAATGACGAGGTCAGCGCCCAGATTGATCGGGTTTTCCGGGATGGAGGATCCGAACCCGAAGTGAGCGCCCCAAGCACCATCGACCACGAGGGGAAGCCCGTGGGCATGCACAACGGCGGCAATCCGTTCAATGTCTGCTACGGCGCCGAAGTAGCTCGGACTGATGATGTACACCGCGACCGGCGGAATAGGGAGTTCCGCCAGCCGCTTTTCGACAGCTTCGGCCGAGACGCCGTGGGCGATGCCGCGCTTCAGGTCCAAGGAGGGCAGCACGAACTCGGGGGTGAGGCCAGAAAGGACCAGCCCGTCAACAAAGGAGCTGTGGGTGCTGCGCTGGGCAAGCAGGCCCTCGCCCAGTCCACGCAATGCCAGGGCCGTGATGCGGTTGCCCTGAGAGGCGCCATTGGTCAGGAACCATACCCTGCGGGCGTTCCATGCCTGCGCAGCCAGTTCCTTGGCCTGATCCAAGGGATTTTCGGATCCTTTGTCCAGGCCCGTCAGTAGCGGGGTGAAGTCCTTGTGGAAAGGCTTGGAACCGATGAACTGCTGAAGACGTTCGGGAACTCCGCCTCCTTCCGCTCCATGGCCGGGCACGATGACCCGGACGAGGTCTCGCTCGCTGAAGGCGTTGAGTGCGTCTGCGTAGGGTGTTTGGCTTTGCTTCATGTTCCATCCAGTGCCGGTCGGCGGCGTTGCCGAGGAGTTTGCTCCCTTTAGCGTAATGGATATTACATTTTATTCAACCGTTGCAAGAATGAATTTCCTGTTAGATTTCCTTGACGGTCATCTTGAGCCGCTTAAAAGGGGAAAGCCCGGCCTGACGGGGCCGGGCTTTCCTTGGATCGAGCAGCTAGAGGGCAGCTTCTTGTGCTTCGGCGGTAGCTTCTACGGCTTCGAGCCGGCTGCGGCCCCGCTCGCCAAGGCTGTCAGTGACTGCGGCGATGATCGCTTCGGTCAGCGCCGTTGCCGGCACCAGTGAATCAAAGGGCGACGGGGCCTCCACCCTGCAGGTCACCACGATGTCGGATGCCTTGGCGATGGGGGAAAGCCAGTTATCTGTCATGAGGGCAATGGTGGCGCCTCTTGCCCTCATGGCAGCAACGAACTGTGCAGTGACTTCGTCATACCGCCGGTAGTCGTAGGCGATCAGGATGGTGGACGGGCCGGCGTCGGCCACGGCGGCCAGCCGCGGCAGTTCGTCCCTGGGAATGAGCTGGATCCGTGGCCTGATCAGCTGCAGATGGCTCGCCAGATAGTCAGCCAGCAGCCGGCTGAACCTCCCACCGATGATGCGCACTTCCCTGGATTCGTCCGCCAGGAACCTGACGAGGCGGTCGAACTCCCAGTGCGATAGCTCACTGAAGGTCGCATCCAGGCTGGAATGAAAAACCTCCTTGGACCGGTCGAGGACGTTCTCGTCCGCAGAAGGTTCTTTCACGTCGTACTGCGCCAGCGGTGATCCCATGCCCTCGTTGATCTCGTGGACCAGTGCCTTTTGCAGCTCGGGAAATCCGGAGTACCCCAGACGTGTGGCAAACCTGATCACCGTCGGAGGGCTGACCCCGGCGTCGGCGGCCAGAGACGCCACCGTGGACAGGCCTGCTGCCGGGTATGAGGCGAGCAAAGCCCGGGCGACCTTCCGCTCCCCCTTGCTGAGCGAGTCCATGGACCCTGCGATGGTGCGTTTAAGGTTCCGTTCTGAGTGGATTTCTTCTACCTGCACAGCATGATCCTAACGCTCCGCGATTCATTTCTGATTCAACCATTACAGAAATTTATTCGTCCGTTTCTTTTTGGGATCTGGGGTTGAGACAGCGGCACGGTGCCGCTTCCCGGAGGAGGGTCAGGATCAGGCCAGCCAGGCTCCGCGGGTGGGGGTGGCAGTAGCAGGTTCCCTGGCCGCTTTCCGCGCGTGCCATCATGAGCAGGGCCTGCACCCTAGGGACCTTCTCCGGAGGCGACGCCGCAAAAGTCCATGGCGGCAAGAGCGTAGGTTTTCGCTGCGGTGACCAGTTGGTGCAGCGGCACGGATTCGTTTTCGGCGTGCGCTTTGGTGGCCATCCCGGGACCGTAGATGATTCCCGGGGACCCCTGCTGCTGCAGCCAGGTGACATCACACACCCCAAAGAATCCGCTTTGGACCGGTGCAGCATCGTCGTGTCCACCCATGGCCTCCCGGTGGGCGTTCAGGAACGTTGGAAGCAGCGCATGACCCGGGTCCAGGGTGTAGGGAGGCCATTCGAGTTTCCACTCAATGGTGGCTTGGTGCTCCCGCAGCCAGGGGTCCGAATCGCACGCGCGTTTGACGGTGCGGGTGATTTCATCCATGACTTCTTCGTTGCTGCGGCCTGGGTGATGCAGGGCGCAGTATTGGATGCTGGCCGTGTCGGCGAGGAAGAAGGGGACGTCGATGCCTTCCGGATTGGCTTTCATGACGCCGGGAAGGAGATTGAAGTGCCCCGGCGTGAAGAGCGGGTGCCGGTCGCGATAGGCCCATTCGTCTTCGAGGTTCCGCAGAGCTTTGTAGATGACCCATAGTTTGTCCACGGCGTTGACGCCGAGGCTCTGTCCGTCCAGTACGGGGTGCAGTGCGTGGCCGCGGAGACCTGCATGGGCGGTTTTGCCTTCGATGGTGACTGAGAACCACAGGAGTCCGGGGGCCGTGGGGGAAATGGTGGGTGGTCCGTCGTGCAGATTGGTTGGTTCGCAGACAACGGTGGCGTCTGCTTTGTAGCCGGCTTGCATGACAGCTGTTGTGCCGGCGAGGTGGTCGCCGGCTTCTTCTCCGACCACCGAGTGAAGGATCAGATCGCCCTTGAGCTTGATCCCGGCGTCGGCCAGTGCCTTAACGGCGTACGCGTGGGCAATGAGGCCGCTTTTCATGTCGGTCGCGCCTCGGCCGATGACTTCATGGTCGGTCAGTTGCCCGGTGAAGGGGGCAACTGACCACCTTCCAGAGGCCTCGGCGGGGACGACGTCGACGTGGCCGTTGAAAGCCAGGGAACGGCCTCCGCCTGATCCGTGGATGCGGCCGCAGGCGTTGGCCCGCCCGGGTTCCGCTTCAACCATTTCCACCTTGGCCCCGGCGCTGCGGTAGAGGTCGGCCATGAGCTCGCTCATGTCCCCTTCGCCGCCGACCAGTTTGTTGTAGTCCTGGCCGGGGTACTTGGGGTTGATGCTGCGGATTTTGATGGCGTCGGTGAGGGACGCCGCCATGGCAGGAGCGGCATCATCAAGGGCTCGCAGAACTGCTGACCGTTGGTCTGCTGTGGTGTTCATTTTCTTACCTCTCCGGTGTTGGCGTGACTTAGTACTTCCACAAGTGGAGCTCGATCTTCTCTTCCTTGGGAAGGTCGGCGAACTTTTCCTGTTCCTGGGCGTGAACGGCCACGAAAGAGTCAATGAGATCAGCGCCGAGGGCGTTTCGGACAACGGTGTTGGAACGCAGGAATTCCAGGCCAAGTTGTTGGGACGATGGCAGCTGCTCGATGCCCTTTTCGAGACGGTCCTGGACCGGAACCAGGGCCGGGTCAATTGCCACCGGTGGCTTCAGGGGGGTCTTGGCGGCGACGCCGTGCTGGGTGAGGGCCAGGATTGTTGCGACCACGAGGTAGGGGTTTGCGGAAGGATCGACAATTTTGACTTCACAGTTGGCCGAGCTGTCGCCGTATCCGGTGGTTCCCTTGATGAAGCGAAGGGCCGCCTCGCGGTTTTCCAGTCCCCAACAGGCCCATGCGCCTGACCACATGCCCGGGGCAAGCCGGTCGAAGCTCAGGACACTGGGGGCCAGCAAGGCAGTGACGGCGGGAAGGTTTTCCTGGAGGCCGGCAATCATGTGTGCGCCGGCCTGTCCCATGTTGTAGGGCAGGTCGCCGTTGCTGAAAACGTTGCCCTCGCTGGTGGCGGCTGAGAAGTGCAAGTGGGCCCCGTTGCCGATTCCGTTGGACACGGTGATGGGTGAGAACGAGACCAACAGACCGTGGCGCAGGGATACCCGGCGGGCGATCAACCGAACGAGGACGGAGGTATCTGCGGCCCGGACCGGAGAGGCCGGCGCGACCGAAAGTTCCACTTGGCCTTTGCCGTATTCGGGGTGGACCTGCTCTACTTTGACTCCAGCGTCCTGGAGGTCGTGAAGGAGCTCCAGGAGGAAGGCTTCCAGTTCGAGGAAGGCTGCCAGACCGTAGCCTGGTCCATTGTGGCCCAGCTGCAAGTCGTCGGCGGTCCTTTTGAACACGGTGAACTCGTACTCGAATGCCACGAGGTATTCGAAGCCGTTGTTTCGGGCTTCTTCATCCAGGCGCCGTGCCGCGGAGCGTTGACAGAAGGGCATCGGCGCGAGGTCCTGGTCCAGCTGGTCGGCCGGAGCCCAGCGCAGACCCGGTGCCAGCTGCGCTGCCGCTTCCAGATCCGGGACGAGCCTCATGTCCCCTACCGGGGAGGAATCGTTGATGACGGCGATGGAATCGTCAACGCAGATTGTTGCGAAGGCCGGAGAGAGGCCGATGCCCTTCTTCGCGACGGATTCCACCCGGCCGCCGGGCAGAAGTTTGGCGCGCGAGACGCCGGCGTTGTCCACGATGGTGGTAAGGAGATCAGTCTCTGGGACGCTGCGGTCGTGGTGGTTCATCAGGACTCTCTGTTCAGGCTAAGGAAGTCGTCGACTTCTTTGGGAATGGTCAGGTGTTGCTGGGCCGACGTAAATCCGGCCAGTAGCGCTTCTGCGACGTGTCCGATGGCTTCGTCGGCAGGAAGGAACTTCGCGTGGTGAAGTCCTGGTTCTCCGGGTGCCCCGGTGCCTACGCCGACGAACAGCATCGCGGAGGGAACGACCTCGCAGTAGTAGGCAAAGTCGTCAGCACCGCAGGATCTCAGCTCGGTGTCCAAGTCGTAGCCGAGTTCGTCAAGCAGCAGCTTGGTGCCGTGGATCAGATCGCGGTCATTGTCCAGGACAGGTTCTCCGTCCGAGATGCTGACCTGGGATGAGCAGCTGTAGCCCGCGCTGACGCTTTGGGTGACATCGACGAGCTGGGCCAGGATCTGCTGGCGCTGCTGGCTGGAGAAGGAACGCACTGTTCCGCGCAGGACCACCTCATCGGGAATGACATTCGCCGAAGAGCCGCCATGGACCGAGCCGATGCTCACAACAGCCGGGGTCATGGGATCGGCGCTACGGGAGACGATTTGTTGTAGGGCCCCGACCACTGCAGAGGCCGCCACGACCGGATCGTTGACCAGATGTGGATACGCGGCGTGACCGCCTTGGCCTGTGATGCGGATTTCGAATTCGTCGGCAGAGGCGTTGACAGGTCCTTCGGCTGCGGAGATGCTGCCTGCGGCCAGGCGTGGTTGGGTGTGCGCGCCGATGACGGCCCCGATGTTGGCCTCTGCCCATTGCGGTGCGGCCAGGAGGTCAACGGCACCGCACGGGTAAACCTCTTCGCGGGGTTGAAGCAGTGCCACGACCGGAAGTTCGGGCGCGGTATCGCGGAGTGTGAGGATGGCGGCGTATAGAGCCGCCATGTGCACATCATGGCCGCAGGCATGCATGGCTCCGTTGTCCGCGGCCCAGCTGACGCCGGTTTCCTCATTGATTGGCAAAGCATCCAGTTCTGCGCGCAACGCCACGGCCGGTCCGTTCCGGGGGCCGAACCGGAGGATGCGGCCATCGGCCACGGACGGTTCCCCGGGCATCCCGAGCAGGGCTGCCAGCCGCTCGGCTGTCTCTGCTTCTGTGCCGCCGATGCGGGGGTCGGCATGTATTTCCCGGCGCAGCTCCATGGCAGCGGGGAGGTGGCGCTGAAGTCGGGCTCGCAGTTCGTGGATGGGAGGAATCTGTGTCACAGGGAGTACACCCGTTCTGCGTTGCCGTGGGCAATCGCGTTGATATAACGTTCGGCATCGTTTCGCCCCATGGCGCCTTCGGCGACCCAGTCGCCGAAGATCCGGCCGATGGCCCGACGCCACAAAGCCACGTTGCACAGGTACAGTTCGGACAGGCCGTAGGCATCGGAGGAGAATAGGATCTTCCCAAAGGGGGCAAGTTCCAGTGATTCCCTGACTAAGGTGTCGGAGGCGAATCCGGTGAAGGCCATGGCCGCGCCGGTGTCCAGATACACATGGGGGTACACCTGCGCAAGGAAAGCTGCTTCGCGCTGGAACGGATAACAGTGCAGGAGCATGATGTCCGTGCCGCTGGTCCTGGTCCGACGAATAAATTCAGTCATCCGGGTCGGGTCGCAGCGGTAAAGGTTGATGTCGGAGTCACCGTACCCGACGTGGAACTGCAGGGGGCGCTGGCGGTCGACGGCCTCCCAAATGAGGTGGCGCATGAGCACCGGTTGCGAGAGTCGGCCCTTCCACGATCCTTCATCACGGGCCCGCAGCAGGCCGTCTACCGCTTCGCCAACCTCTGAGGTGCTTGGCCGATCGGGATCGAAGTCAAGCCCGTAGCGGTAGGCGATGATGGACTTGAATCCTTTGCCGTCGCGGGCGGCTTTATCGAGGCTTGTGGAGAGCTTGTTGTTGAAGTCCGTCACGGAGTTTGCCGTGGCAAGCAGTGTCTCTGCCAGTACCTCCAGGCGGGCAATCGTCTGCACCTGGGCTCCGCTTGCCGCTTCGATCTCGGCAAGGGTCAGCATGGAAGGGTGGGAGGCGCCGGTTTCGATGAGGTACCGGTCAATTCCGGTCCCCTGCAGGAGCCGCTTGTTGGCCTCCGGCGCCCCCAAACCACCCCGTGCTGCGACATAGTCGTCTGCTGAGGCGTGCGGCTCGAGTCCAAGCAGAGGGCCACACAAGGCGCGTACTGCCACGCCTACAGGCGAATCAAAGTTGCTGACACCATGCGGGGGCGGCCAGTCCGACTCCGACAGCAGCCCTTCAAGGTCACTGCGGTCCAGATCATTTCCCATCACGCTATGGCAATGGTGGTCCACCAAGGGAACCTTGGCAGCCAGTTCCAGTTCGTACGTCACGACCAGATCCTTACATTGAAATGTTTGTTACATATTTGATGAGCAAACCTACTGCCGAAATCAACTCTTCGCAAGGGGTTGCCCGCGGGCCCTCGCCAAGTTGTCCCACGCTTCAGCAGGGAAATCAGAGAATTACCAAGGGTTTCTGATGGGCAGCGGCACCGCCGCGTGAGTTCGTATCGTTTGTTACAAATCGACCCTTGACCGACTTGATGTAATGGACTTTACTTGAAGTATCCCAAGTCACAACTATCGGAGTGCATCATGTCCCCAACAAACATCCGCCGGCGCAGCCGGCTTGCGGCGGTCGTAGCAGCGGCCGCTGTTGCCCTCACTTCCCTGAGCGCCTGTGGAGGCAGCTCCAGCGCTGGCAGCTCGGATCCAATCACTCTGGGCCTGTTGGCTCCCTTGACCGGCAGCGCGGCCGCCGATGGGAAGCTCATGGAACAGGGAGCCCAGCTCGCCATTGATGAACTAAACGCCAAGGGCGGCGTTACAGGGCGCCAGGTGAAGCTCGAAACTTCCGATGTCCGGGACCTGAAATCGGACGCAGTTTCCTCGGCGGTCGCCAAGCTCACTTCCGACAGCAGCGTTGCTGCGGTCGTCACCGGCTATGCAAGCACCACAAACTTCGAAATAGACCAGCTCGCCGAGGCGGGAATTCCCTACATCCTCGGCGGTGGCAGCACGCAGACCGCCGACATCATCAAGAAATCCCCGGACCGTTATTCAGGCATCTGGTCCGTTGCGCCCAGCTATGACGGTTACGGAACAGACCTGCCCCAGCAGTTGGACAAGTGGAATTCCGACGGAACCTTCCCGCTGAGGAACCGCAAGGCCTACATCATCTCCAGCGACAACCCCTACTCCAACGGAATCGCCGCCGGACTGCAGAAGAGCCTGGCAGACAAGGGTTGGACTGTATCCGGCCCGGACACCGTACCTTTTGGTGAGGTCAACGACTGGACCACCCAGCTGACCAAGATCCGCCAGGTGGATCCGGCTTTGGTCGTGAACCTGGACTATCTCACTGCCAACGCGGCCAAGTTCCTGACGCAGTTCCGCCAGAACCCGTCCAACTCCCTGGTTGTTTCCCAGTACGCCCCCAGCGTCCCGGAGTTCATCGACCTGACCGGCGAAAACGCCAACGGGGTGCTGTACAACCTCCCCTTCGCCCCGCTGCAGAAACTGCCCGAAACCAAGGACCTCGAGAAGAAATTCAAGGACAAGTTCAACACCGGACTGAGCCTGTACAACGTGGCCTTGTATGAGCAGGTCATGCTCTGGGCCAAGGCTGCGGAGAAGACCGGAGACGCAACCAAGCGCGAAGAAGTGGGCGCCGCCATCGGAACACTCGATGAAAAGACCGTTTTCGGCCGGGTCCACTTTGATCCTGCCACGCACCTGGCGGTCGCCGGCGCTGACGGTGTCCCCATGACCTACTACCAGATCCAGTCCGGACAGCGCGTGACCATCGCCCCGGTTGAGTTTGCCGACAACACTCTGCAGAAGCCGTCATGGATCCATTAGCTCCAAGGGCTGCTGCGCAGCCCCTTCTGCAAGTATCCCAGGCCAGCAAAGTCTTCGGCGGGTTCCGCGCAGTCGACGACGTCACCATCAGTGTCGATAACGGCGAAGTTCTAGGTATCGCCGGCCCCAACGGCGCCGGGAAGAGCACCCTGTTCAACCTCGTCTCCGGAGTACCGTTCGGTCCCGATGCAGGAACGATCCACTTCAACCAGCAACGGATCGACAGGCTTCCAGCCCACGCCATCAGCCGGCTGGGCCTTCGCCGCACATTCCAAGCAGAGCAGCTCTTTCCCGACCTGACCGTCCGGGACAACGTCGCAGTCTCGGCCACGTATCTGGGCAGTGGCAAGAACTCCGGTTCCGACACCGACGCAGCCCTTGAGCGCGTGGGCCTGGCACACCAGGCCCACGCCAAAGCCAGCGACATCCCGCTGCTGGCCAAGAAAAAGCTCATGATTGCCAGTGCACTGGTCGCCGATCCGCAGCTGCTCATGCTGGACGAGCCGGCCGGTGGTCTGAACACCGACGACCAAGCAGACCTGGTCAGCCTCCTGGGCCAGTTGCAACGCCAGGGGCTGACGCTGATCATCATCGAACACGTTCTCAGCGTCCTGCGGCAGCTGGCCAACCGAATGATCATCCTCTCCTCGGGGCGGCTCCTGGCAGAAGGAAACCCCGACGACGTCCTCTCGGACCCCCTGGTCCTAGAGGCATATCTTGGAAAGGCGCCCGCAGCATGACCGGCCAGCAGCCTCCGCAATCCTGCCTTCTGGACGTAACCGAGCTGAACGCCGGGTACGGACGGATGCAGGTGGTCAAAGACCTCTCCCTCCACCTGGCACAGGGTGAATCCCTGGCCCTGCTGGGTCCAAACGGACACGGCAAAACGACAGCACTGCGCGCCATCACCGGCCTGGGCAGAACCAGCAGCGGGAAAGTCATCTTCGACGGCAAAGACATCACCGGCAAACCTGCCTATGACATCGTCCGCGACGGACTGATGCACATCCCCCAGGCCAGCCAGCTGTTTCCGCGGCTCACAGTGGGAGAGAACCTCCTGCTGGCGGCGCGGCTCCCCGCAGCCCGGGACACCAGGCACCAAACGCTCGACATGGTCCAGCAGCTCTTTCCCAAGCTGGCCCAGAGAAAAGACCAGCTCATCGGCACCCTCTCCGGCGGAGAACGGCAAATGGTCGCGATCGGCATGGGTCTCATGTCCAAGCCCAAGCTGCTCATCCTGGACGAACCCACCCTAGGGCTGGCACCAAAAGTGCGTTACGAAATCCTGGAAACCCTCCATGCCGTCCGCCAAACAGGCCTGACACTGATCGTCGCCGACGGCGACGTTGACTTCCTTTTCGAGCTGACAGACCGCTGGCAGCTTGTCGAAATGGGCAGGATCGTCGCTTCGGGTTCAACAGCCGACCGCCCCTCGAACGAAGAAATGATGAACATGTTTATTGGTGGCCACGCCTCCCCCGCGGCCAGCCCCGAAAGCGGGGTGCGACATGCTTGAGATCCTCCTCTCTATCCTGATCTCCGCAGTCGTACTCGGCTCGCTGTACTCACTCCTGGCAAGCGGACTTTCCCTGATCTGGTCCACCCTCGGAGTTTTCAACTACGCTCACGGTGCCCTGCTCCTCTTGGGCGCCTACACCATCTGGACGCTCTCGGACCGGGCCGGCATTCCGGTAGCCCTTGCCATCGTGCTGGCCATCCCCGTGCTCGCCGGCCTCGGCGCCCTGCTGGAACTGATCGCCGTCAGGCCCTTCATCAACCGGCCCAACGGAACCTTGCTGGTCATGGTCTCCACCTTGGCAGTGGCCAGCGCCGTGGAAGGCATTGCCCAACTGCTTTGGGGCCCACAAAACCGTCAACTGCAGCCTTTGACCACCTCAACCATCGCCGTGGGCGACATCAAGGTCGCTGCGACAACAGTCATCGCTTTCGTACTCGCGCTGTCGCTGGTAATTGGTCTGATCGTCATCCTGCGCAAGACCCAGTGGGGCGCAGCCGTCAGAGCCGTCGAGCAAAATCGTGACATGGCAATGCTGGTCGGAATCCGGCCCGCCAGGGTGTACGCCTCCGTCTTCGCCATCGCCTCGGTGCTGGCCTGCGCAGCCGCCCTGGTCTACGCCACCACCACAACGATCACACCCGCCAAGGGATTCGAACCCCTGCTGACAGCCTTTGTCGTCTTGGTCTTCGGTGGCTCCGCCTCACTCTGGGGCACACTCATCGGGGCGTTCTCAATCGGCCTGCTCGACTCAGCAACCACGTACTGGCTGGGCCTGCAGTGGAGCCCCGTGGCCGTCTTCGTGCTGCTGGTACTGGTCATGCTCATCAGGCCCCAAGGCCTCGTGAAAGGAAGGTCATGATGCGCAACCGTCTAGGACGCGTCGCATGGTGGTCCCTGGCCGTCGTGGCCGTGGCCGCCCTGCCATTCATTGTGCAAGGCCCCCTGAGGATCGTGGCGATCAGCGCTTTGATCTACGCCATGCTGGCCGCCAGTTGGAACCTCACCCTCGGATTCGGCGGCATCTTCAACTTCGCCCATGTCGGATTCTTCGGCGTCGGTGGTTACACCATGGCCGTGACGAGCGTTTCCTGGCAATGGAATCCCTGGCTGTCGCTCGGAGCCGCAGCCCTTACCGGAGGCGTAGCCGGCGCACTGGCCTATCTGCCTGTGGTCAGGATGCGAGGAATCTATATAGCGCTGATCACCTTCGTGTTCGTTCAGCTTTGCTACTACCTGATTCTTGCCGTTCCGGGACTTACAGGTGGTTCCAACGGGCTTTCCGGGGTCCCTTCCCTCAGGATCGGCTCCCTGTCGCTGGCATCGTCGACGGGCCAAGGGTATCTATGGCTGCTCGGAGCCTGCCTGATCGGGTTGTACGGGCTACTTCAAGCAGTGATGAAGAGCTCGTTCGGCAAGAGCCTGGTCGCTTTGCGGGACAACGAAAACCTCGCCGTCAGTCGTGGCATGAACCGCATCCGGCAACAGATCTTCGCCTTCATCCTCAGCGGATCCATCGCTGGCATCACCGGCGCTTTGTATGTCTCCTATTTCCGCGTCGCCGACGTGACGCTGTTCAGCTTCGGTTTCGTCACCCTCGGACTAAGCATGATCTTCCTCGGCGGTACCGGACATATCTGGGGACCGATGCTCGGTGCGCTGGTCGTGACCCTGCTCGACAGACAACTCACCGAACTCGGATCCTGGCGGGCGATCCTGATCGGTATCGGAATCCTCGTCGTCCTGGTTTTCATGCCGCGCGGAATCGCAGGGATCCTCATTTCCACCAAGAGTTGGCTCTCCCGTAGCAGAAAGCCACGGCTTTCTGAAGCAGCCCCCTCTACACCAAGCAAATCGCTCCAAGAAAAATCACCCGCAGAGTCGACAACGCGGTAACGACAAGGTCATGTCGTCCAGTGTTAGTCCGGTGGCAGCGACGCTGCTGCCGGGCTTTCGCTGTCTCTCCAGACAGTTTGATTCCATTCCCTCAACAGACAAAGGAGAACAACAAGTATGGAAACGAACCACGGGAACGGCACCAGCCTTCCTCATTCAAGCCACCGCCCCAGGAGAAACGTCCAATGGCAGATGCAACTTTGGGTAGGCACAACGTGAGGCACACCAGCGATGAATCGCTGACTTGTGCCCAAGCCAGGGGGATCCAAGCGTGGCTGGGCACGGAACAGCGGCCTTCGAATCTGACGTTCCGTATCGGGGAGCATCAAGATCTTGCTGAGGTGCCGTGGCTCCTGCTCAACGAAGGAGACCGCGTCCAGGTCCACGGCCAAGGCCCTACACTCACCGGCACAGTCGACTGCGTCATGGCCGACGGTTCCATCTTTTGGATGTGGCAAGATCTTGGCGTCGGCCGCGTCGCCGTTTATGAAGAGGACGGCGTGGTGGTCACGTTCCTTTGAAGATCAAGAATGCAGCACACGAGCAGGGGCTCCAGAGAATGTTTCCATTCCTGGAGCCCCTGCCGTGTTCGGGAGGCTGGTCAGGCCCAGCCCGCAAACGGTCCGAGGTCGACGCCGTCGAGTTGGCCCGCCGCGACATGCGCCAGCGCCTGCTCCAGGAAATCAAACCCTTCCTCAAGTTCATTAAGCGTGAGCACCAAAGGAGGATTCAGTTCAATGACGTTACGTTGCGGACCAACGCTGATCGCGGTAACCTCCAGTTCCCAGGCTCTGTAGAGGACCCGGGCGGTGGCGGTGGCCGCAGGCGAACCGTCACGGTGCCGGAGCTCAATGCCAGCAACCAATCCATGGCTTCGGACGTCGGCTACCAGTTCATGCCGATCCTTCAGCGCCGCCAGGCGGGCTCCGAAAGCGTGCCCTTTCAGTCCAACCTCCTCCACGAAACCTGGAGAGGTGAGGACATCAAGGACAGACAAGGCTGCAGCGGCGCCTACCGGATTACCGGAGAGGGTGAGCAGAGATCCTGCGGGCTCCGCGCCGAGGATTTCCCTGGGGCCGACGGCAGCGGAGGCCCGAAGCCCTCCGCCTAAGGACTTTCCGAGCGTAACCACATCAGGTCTGATGCCGGCGTGTTCAAAGGCATGCAGCAGCGCCGTCCTGCCCAGCCCCACCTTGACCTCATCGACCACCAACCACGTCCCATGCCTGGTGCAAAGCTCCCGGAGCTCCAGCAGAAATCCTTCCGGCGGGATGACGAGTCCGCCGTCACTGAGAACGGGCTCGACGAAGACCGCGGCTACCTGTTGTGAGGACAAGGCAGACTCCACAGCGTTGATGTCCCCGTATGGCACCAAGACAAGCTGCTGCTGCTCGGTGGAAGCAGGACCGACCCAAACCCCCGAGATCTCCTGGGCCGGGCCGATACCGCCGTGATAGGAATGCTCAAAGGCCAGCACTGTGGGGCGGTCCGATGCCGCCCTTATCCCCCCGCAATGCTGCTGAATTAACATCTGATCCGGACAGGCCCAGGTAAACACATCGGTCCTCCCCTATGGTGGGCGTTAGTGCCAGCAAGCGTTGGGCGAGTCTAACTGCATAGCGGTGGGTTCCCAACAGACTTCCAACCCCAAGCATGCACCTGACAGCTTCATCCACTGCCGAAACAACCGACGGATGCGCGTAACCCAGCCCTGCCGCGCTGCCACCGGCCGAGAAGTCGATCAGGCGCCGCCCACTCGGATCAATCAATCAGCTGGCTTCCTTGGGCAGAATCTATGGCGAGTGGCGAGAAACGCAACTGGCCGCAGGAGGCAAGGACCTGTTGATCCAGTTCATAAAGAGCAGAGGCTGGAGTCAATGTGCGCCCCCATCGGAGTCTTGCGAGGGGGCGGTTGTTGCACCCAGCAGAGCGGAGGATGACGGCTCCTCATGGTCGTCCTGTTGCTGGGCATCCTGCTGAACCAGGCGTGCTCCGATCTTGCGGGCGAGACTGGGTGCAAAGATGGCGATGGCTGCCCCGGCCAGGCACCAAGCCCCTGCTATCCACGGGAAGTAGCTAAAGGGCGCTACTTGGCCCACAGACTGAACGAAGTAGACATACAACAAGTATCCAATCCCCAGTACGGGGACAACTATCTCCCATTTGGGGATCTTGCCGCGCCCGGTGGCGATAAAGACAACGACGCCAACGGTTGTGGTCCCGTAGGCAACCAGGAGACACAGCACAGCGATAGTAGCGGTCCAATAGAACGTCTCAAAGGCGGAAGCACCTCCGAGCCAGTGCCCAACGGCAATGGCGAAGCTCAAGGCTGTCGCAACCACCACGGCCGGACGCGGTACCCCGGTACGACGATCAACACGGGCCAGTATCTGTGGACCAAAGCCATCCCGTGCAAGGGCAAACAAAAGCCTTGAAGCGGCAGCGATCGAGCTGATGGTCGACGCGAAAGCCACTGCCGCGGCAGCGAAGGCCAGAATAAGAGCGTATTCCTTCCCGATGTACATGCTCGCCAGCTGGGTAATGGATGATTCTGAATCGGCAAAAAGAGCCAACCCTGATTCAGATGTACCAAACCCGATGGTCTGGGCGAACATCATGAAAACAAAGATGGCACCACACAGCACGACAGCTCCACCGAGCGCCATCGGGATCGCCCGCTTCGGGTTGTTGGTTTCTTCCCCCAGGGACGCGCACGATTCGAATCCGGCCCAGCATAGGAAGGCGAAAACGGTCGCAGCCATCAGCGAGTCGAAGGAGGCGCCGGCTGGCGTTAAGGCTCCAAAATCTATGGAAGCCTCGACAGGGGCCTGCCCGCTGGAGACCTTGAACAGAATGACGACGCCCAGTATGAGCATAAGAAGCACCCCTGCGCCACCAATGTAGGTGAGCAGGTGTGTGGTGAAGCGCGACTCCTTCAAGTTGCAAAGGACAGCCAGCGCTGCCGCGACCAAGGGGACGATGATCCAAGCGGCCTGGAATGACCACCCAGCCTCGTCAATCCAAGTCTGGAAAAACACAGAACAGGCCGTCAATGTGCAGGCGCCGAAGAGGAGATAAGTGCCAAGCAGGGCAAATCCTCCAAAGAACCCCGCCCGCGGGCCAATGGTCAAGCCGGCCAGAGCATAGACGGAACCGGCATGGTTGAACCTTCCAGTCAGGCGAACGAACCCGTACGCAACCAAAGAAACGCCGACGAAGCCCAGAGCGAAAACAAAGGGAACAGCCTTGCCGACGAGTTGCGACACGCCGATCCCATTCAATGAAACAGCCATAAGTGGGCCCATGAAGCCAATGGAAAGCGCCGCCGCTTCCCATGACTTCAATTTCCTGCCCCGAGTACCGCTTTCAGACATCATTGTCCTCTTCGAGTCGTTTGATGGGCGGCCCCAGATCGATGCACGTGCGGTCGCGCACCGGCCATCCGATTGGGTCGGCCGCACCAGCGTGGTCACTGGCACGCTCAAGTAAAGTTCATTACAAATCGCTCGTCAAGACCTGTTTTGAAATACAGATTTCAACCTACACGTACCCCTCGACCTCCGGGAACCCGACGGATCACTCCAACGGCACCTACCCAGAGCTACCCACCTCAGGCGGCAGTTCACACGGAACGGGCGCACCAAGAAGCATGATCGCCTCGCGAGCGGTCAATGTACTATCCACTCCCTTGGGTTGACGGAATATCCATTATCGGCGTTAGTCTTACACAGGCCTGAGCGAGTCAGGTTGCAGATTTACCGGCAGGGCGCAAGGATCGTATGCTCGTGGAAGTCGAGGAGTTTGCGTTCCCCAACGTCTGTGTGGATCCAAATAACGCCCAAATCAGGGTCTGCCATATCAACGGTTCCTTGCCAGCGGGTGCCGGTTTTATCCCATGCTTCAATTCGGCTGCCGGGCTCAAGGTATTGGAATTTGCTCATATTCTTGCCTCCAACGTGCGACCTGCCCTGCCCGTCGTGTCCGTCATGCACCCAGTTTGTGAAGATCAGATCCGATAGTGCTCCCAATTTGTTCTAACAGTGGCCCAGCTTGGTTGATGCATCGGGACAGATCGGGCTGCAGTTCCCGCAGAGAGTAGGCCCGGGTGAAACCAGCGAGCTCAACTTGCGAAGCGTCCAGGGCGATGTTTCCGCAGACTGCAATCACTGGTACACCGTGTTCTGAAGCGATGCGACTGATACCCAGGGGCAGCTTCCCGCCGAGGCTTTGCTCGTCCATGTTTCCCTCACCGGTTATTACGAGTGTTGAGTCCGCGATGTAGTGGTTCAGTTCCAGTATGTTTTGGAAGGCAACGACTCCTGGTTGGGTTCGCGCAGCCAGGACTGCGATGACAGCGTAACCGAGCCCGCCCGCAGATCCCGCTCCTGGTACTGCGGCAGCTCTAATAGCCCGAGGACCGATTTCTTGCTCCATACTTGCGACTAGCTGCTCAAGTCCGGCTTCGAGGCGCGCGATGTCGGTCATCGTAGCCCCCTTTTGGGGCGCGAATATCGCTGCTGCACCCTCAGGACCGAGCAATGGGTTGTTAACGTCTGTTGCCAAAACGAATCGCGCCCGACGAAGTCTCTTATCCAGGTTGTCCAGATTCACGGAGGCGAGGTCCATCAGAAACCCCCCGCCCTCGTGCAGAGGTTGACCCTTGACATCGAGAAATTCGGCACCAAGTGCCGCCAGGAATCCAGCCCCACCGTCAGTGCAGGCGCTTCCTCCAGCCCCGATGACGATCTTGTTACAGCCCAGGTCGAGTGCTGCGCAGACGAGTTCTCCTACTCCTCTACTACTAGCGGTCAGCGGAGCGGGGGCACCCCCTGGGAGAAGGGCTAAGCCAGCGGCATTTGCCATCTCAATAACGGCTTCGTTGCCCCGTGTTGCAAATTCTGCGACAACTGGACGTCCCGTGGGACCGCTGACTTGAACGAGATGGCTGCTGAAGCCTGCACTGATCACCGCTTTTACTGTGCCTTCGCCACCATCAGCGACCTGCAGCTGTTTGACCTGAACGGCTGGATGCACGCTGCGAAGACCAACAGTGAGATGGGCGGCGACCTCTCGTGAGGAAAGGGAGCCCTTGAATTTATCTGATGCGATGAGAACCCGTGCGTGTCCATTCGGGCGCGGATTGGCAAGGTCCATCTAGATCCCGCTTGTCCGCAAAAATTCAGACATCCGGAAGGCGGCCAGTGCCGGGTCTTTGAGCAGGCCCGCCTGGTCGGCCAGTTCGAAGGTCTTGGCGAGGTGGCAGACGGAGCGGCCTGAGTGCAGGCCGCCGACCATCTGGAAGCCTGGCTGCTTGCCGTTGAGCCAGGACATGAACGCGATGCCGGTCTTGTAGTAGAAAGTGGGGGCGCTGAAGATGTGCTTGCCCAGTTCGCGGGTGGAGTCCAGGATTTCGCGTGCTTTGGCGGCGTTTCCGGCGTCGTAGTTCTGTAGCGCAACCGAGGCGGCCGGGTAGATGGCCGCGAAGATGCCCAGCAGCGCGTCGGAGTGGTGGGTCCCGTCGCCGTCGATGAGCTCGGGGTAGTTGAAGTCGTCGCCGGTGTAGAGGCGGACGCCTTCGGGCAGCGCCGCGCGCAGGGCCACCTCGTGGCTGGCGTCGAGCAGCGAAACCTTGACGCCGTCAACCTTGTCCGCGTTGTCCTTGATGAGGCCCAGGAACGTGTCGGTGGCTGTCGGGACGTCATCGGAGCCCCAGTAGCCGGCGAGTGCGGGATCGAACATGGTGCCGAGCCAGTGCAGGATTACGGGCTGGTCCACTTCCTGGAGCAGGGTGGAGTAGACGTTCAGGTAGTCCTCGGGGCCGGTGGCAACCTTGGCCAGGGCACGGGAGGCCATCAGGATGACCTTGGGTCCGGCCTCGGTGATCACGGCGATCTGTTCGCGGTAAGCCTCAATGACGGCTTTCAGGCCGGCTTCGCCGGCGGGCAGGGAGTCGATGTCCAACTGGTCCGTGCCGGCGCCGCAGGAGACCAGGTCCCGGACGGTCTTGCCGGCCGTGGCAGCATTGCCCGCGGACACCACCGACTCCGCTTCGACGCCGGTGCGCTTGATGAGCTGCTGGGTGGCGGCCCAGTCCAGGCCCATGCCGCGCTGGGCGGTGTCCATGGCATCGGCGACGCCCAGGCCGTAGGACCACAGCTCGTGGCGGTACGCCATCGTGGCGTCCCAGTCGAGCCGGGCCGGGGCCCCCGGGGTGTTGTCAGCGAGGACTTCCGGAACGACGTGGGCGGCGGCGTAGGCCCGGCGGGCCGTCAGCGGCGCGGTGGGACGGGCCCAGGTGGTAGCGCCCTGCAGGCGGTACTCCCGGGTGCCGCCGTCGGAGGAGGGAAGGATGAGCGAGGTCATTAGAGCGTGATCTCCGGGATATCGATGGTGCGGCGTTCGTCATTGGACTGCAGGCCGAGTTCGGCAAGCTGGACGCCGCGGGCTGCGGACAGGAGGCCGAAGCGGTGTTCACGGCCGGCGACCACGTCGCGCAGGAACTCTTCCCACTGCAGCTTGAAGCCGTTGTCCAGTTCGGCGTTGGCGGGCACTTCCTGCCACTGGTCGCGGAAGGACTCGGTGACGGGCAGGTCCGGGTTCCAGACGGGCTTGGGGGTGTGGGCGCGCTGCTGGGCGACGCACTTGTTCAGCCCGGCGACGGCGGAACCGTGAGTGCCGTCCACCTGGAACTCCACCAGCTCATCGCGGTAGACGCGGACGGCCCAGGAGGAGTTGATCTGGGCGATGACTTCGTCGCCGCTCGGGGTCTCGAGCTCGAAGATGCCGTAGGAGGCGTCGTCGGCGGTGGCCTTGTATTCCTTGCCGGCTTCGTCCCAGCGTGCGGGGATGTGGGTGGCGGTCTTGGCGTTGACGCTTTTGACCTTGCCGATGATGCCCTCCAGGACATAGTTCCAGTGGCAGAACATGTCCGTGGTCATTCCGCCGCCGTCTTCCTTGCGGTAGTTCCATGACGGGCGCTGCGCGGCCTGGATGTCTCCTTCGAAGACCCAGTAGCCGAATTCGCCGCGGATGGAGAGGATGCGGCCGAAGAAGCCTTCGTCCACCAGGCGGCGGAGCTTGACGAGGCCGGGCAGGTAAAGCTTGTCGTGGACGACGCCGGCGGTGACGCCTGCTTCCTTGCCGATGCGGGCCAGTTCAATGGCCTCTTCCAGGGTTTCGGCCGTGGGCTTTTCGGTGAAGATGTGCTTGCCCGCCTGCATCGCCTTCTTCAGGGTTGCTGCGCGGAGGCTGGTCATGGACGCGTCGAAGACGACGTCCACGCTGGGATCGTTGATGACCGAGTCCAGGTCCGTGGTCCACTCGGCGACCTTGTGCTTTTCGGCGAGCTCGCGGATCTTGGCCTCGTTGCGGCCCACCAGGATGGGCTCAACCTGGACGCGGGTGCCGTCCTCGAGGGTGAAGCCGCCGGCGTCGCGGATCGGGAGGATGGACCGTAGCAGGTGCTGGCGGTAGCCCATCCGGCCGGTGATGCCATTCATGGCGACGCGGACAATCGCTGTTTTAGTCATATTTTCCTCAGAGAAAAGGGTTGAAGGGGCGGCGCTGAGGGTTAGTAGGGCCAGCGCCGCCCCGTTTCGGGTGGGTCAGGAGATCCAGACCGTCTTGATGTTTACGAACTCCCGGATTCCATAGGCGGAGAGCTCACGTCCGTAGCCGGAGTCTTTGAGGCCGCCGAAAGGCACCGCCGGGAATGACGCCGTCAGACCGTTGATGAAGACGCCCCCGGCCTCGATTGATCGAGCTGCTTCGGTCGCTTCGGTCTCGTCATTGGTCCACACGCTTGAGCTCAAACCAAAATCAGAGTCGTTGCTGAGAGCGATGGCTTCCTGGAGTGATGACACTTTGTAGAGGCAGGCCACGGGGCCGAAGCATTCTTCCCGGTAGATGCGCATGTCCTCTGTTACGCCTGTGAGGACAGTCGCCGGGTAGTACCAGCCCTCCCCTTCCGGTATTTCTCCTCCACACTGAACTGCTGCCCCCTTTTCGCGGGCGTCCCTAACCAATTCATGAACGTCCTGGCGTCCTCGCTCCGTGGCCAAGGGTCCAAAGCTGGTGCTTTCGTCCAAGGGGTCACCGGCAACTGCTTCGGCCATACCTGTAACGAACAGATGTTCAAAGCGGTCGTAGACATCTTCGTGAACGTAGAAGCGCTTGGCCGCGATGCAGGACTGCCCCGAGTTTTGAAGGCGTGCGATTACTGCCTGGGCAGCGGCCTTGTCAATATCGGCCGAGGGCATGACGATAAAGACATCCATGCCTCCCAGTTCCAGGACACTCCTTTTGATGTTCCTGCCGGCTGCTTCAGCAATGGCGGAACCGGCAGCGACGGAGCCGGTCAGGGTGACCGCCCTGATCCTTGCGTCATCCACGAGGGGAATAACGTCTTTGCCTTCAACCAGCAGTGTCTGAAACGCGCCTTCAGGAAAACCGCCGCGGGCGAAGAGGTCTCCCAGGTACAGCGCACATTGAGGAACGTTTGAGGCGTGCTTGAGGAGCCCTGTGTTGCCCGCCATTAGTGCGGGGGCGGCGAAGCGGACGGCCTGCCAAAGGGGGTAATTCCAGGGCATAACGGCCAAAACGACGCCTAGCGGGTCGAATTGTACGTGGAGGTTGGAGGCGTTGACCTCGGACGCCGGGACCGGGGTTTCCGGGCTAAGGTAGCGCTGGGCGTGATCGGCGAAGTGCCGCATGCCGGTGGCTGATTTCAGGGCCTCGTACTTTGCTGTCGTTAAGGTTTTGCCCATCTCGGTGGCGATGAGACGGGCCACTTCGTCGGCTTCGCTTTCGAGGATGTCAGCGGCCTTATGCATCCAGCGGGCGCGTTCTTCAAAGGAGGTGTTCTGCAGTGACCGGAATGCTGCTTCCGCACGGGCGATCCGGTTTTCTACCTCTTCGGGCGTATGGGCGTCGAAGGTTTTCAGGGTGATGCCCGTGGTGGGGTCGATGGTCGCGATTGCCATGATGCTCCTTGTTGCTGTTTTCGATGGCTGGTAGGGCAGCGGAACGGAATGTCTACAGAGCTGCCGCGCTGAGCTGCCGGCCGATGTAGTCGCCCTGTCGCATCGACAGGGCGACGATTGTCAGGGTGGGGTTCGCGGCAGCGCCGGTGGTGAATTGTGATCCGTCGGAGACGAACAGGTTAGGTACGTCGTGGGCTTGACCGAAACTGTTGACGACGCCTTCATCAGGCTTCTGGCTCATTCGGGCTGTTCCCAGGTTGTGGCCGGAGGGCATCCCCGGGGCTCTGGTTGTGCGGATGGCGCCGACAGATTTGAAGAGTTTCTCGCCCTGCTCGTAGCCGTGGTTCCGCATGGCGATGTCGTTGGGATGGTCGTCGTAGTGGACGACAGGTGCGGGCAGACCGAGGCGGTCGGTGACGGTGTTGCTTAGGGTCACTCTGTTGGTTGCCTGCGGAACGTCCTCACCGCAAATCCAAAGTGCCGCTGTGCGGGTGTATGCTTCTACCTTTTCTGTGAATTGTGGCCCCCACTCCCCCGGGCTCATAAAGGTACTGAATGAGGGCAGCCCTTGGGCGATCATCTCGATGTAGTAGCCGCCAACGAAGCCCCGTGATGGGTCATGCCGCGATTCGTCGCTGATGATGCCTGCCATTGGTTCGCCGCGGTACATATGGACTTCGTTGGGGAACTCGGCGTAGACGAGACCGGTGGTGTGCCGCATATAGTTGCGCCCGACCTGGCCTGAGGAGTTGGCTAGGCCGTCGGGATGGCCCGAGGTAGCCGAAAGCAGGAGCAGGCGTGGGGTCTCGATGGCGTTTCCTGCTACAGCTACGAGGCGAGCCCGTTGACGTTGCAGGTTTCCCACGGTGTCTGTGTAGACGACGCCGTCCGCGCGGCCGTCAGGGCCAAGCGTGATTTGTACGGCTTGGGCTTCGGTCCGCAGTTCCAGCAGGCCCGTGGCTAAGGCCTTTGGTATCTCGCTGACAAGTGGTGACCACTTGGCGCGGCTTTTATCGCCTGCCATAGCGAAGCCGTCCTGAACTGTGCCCGGGCGGCCATCGTAGGGTTCAACGTTGGTGGCGTAGGGGCCTGTTGCGTAATGGCGGTATCCGATTCGTTCGGCGCCGTTCGCCAGAACCTTGTAGCCGTTGCTCGCCGGCAGCGGAGGTCGGCCGTGCCGGTGGGAGGCTCCCACTGCTTTTTCCGCTGCGGTGTAGTAACGGTCGAGTTCGTCCAGGTCCAGTGGCCAGTCTGCGATGGTCCCATCGGGCAGGTCTCCGTAGTACGTGTGTGTCTTGAACTCGTGCCATTTGAATCGGGGTGTCAGTCCGGTCCAGAATGTCGCCGTTCCACCGACGGCCTTTCCGTTCCACGCCGGGCTGCCGGGGAAGTCCTTCGCGAGGCTCCATGATCCTGTTGCCAGGCGGGTGTCGGTCCATGTGAGCTGCTTGTAGGACTCCCGTTCGTCGTTGATGAACTTGTCGTTGGTGATCCATGGGCCTGCTTCGAGAAGCACGACTTTAAGGCCTTGCTGTACGAGTCTGAGGGCCAAGGTGGCACCGCCGGGGCCGGAACCGATGATAACGGCGACGTCGTCATCAGTGAGGTCATACTTTTTCATCCGGCTGTCCTTGCGTATTCGGTCACGTTAGGAGACGTGGTTGGGAGGGGTCCGATGGGGAGGAGGGGCTCGGCGGGTTCTTCGATGCGGGGTTGGGGAAGCCATGCCAGGTCGTCGAATCCGCGGCGCAGGTAGCCGCCCTGTTCGAACGAAGACCCCGGGTAGCCTATGAATTCCCAGACTTCGCGGTCGTCGTAAAGGTGAAATGCAACCAGCGGGCGCAGAGTGTTGAAGAACGTTGTTTGCTCAACCGCTCGCAGCAGGCAATCAATGGCCTTGGAATCCATGTCGCGGATTGGCGAAGTTGTTATCTGGGCCAAGTCCCTTAATCCGTCTGACAGGGTTCGGTATAGCCCGGGATCTGATGCGGCCTGTGTGATGATGCTGGAAACAGTCCGGGTGTAAGGTCCGTCCCGTAGGTCCGGGTGTGGATAGAGTGCTTTTGCCAGCACGATGAGCTCTGCGACGCGCGCAGGTGGAAATAGGTCTGGATGGGGCGAAAAAACAGCGCTGTCTGCCGCCATGGGTTTTCCTTTCGAACTGAAGTGAAGTGTGGAGGGAAGGACGTTCTTCCGGTCCTTCCCTGTGCGTTAGGGAATGACCCGCTTTTGCCATACCTGCGGAAAGCCTGGAAGGTCCTCGCCGCCGAAGGCTGCGTAATGCGAATCGGGCATTCCCTCGTTGGTCTTCAGGACCTTGTCGAGATCTTCGGAAGTGACGGGTACCTGAGGCAATACCCAATCCTTGGGGATGGATTCGCCCCGGAAGAGGGAGGCTGCCGCAAGGAGCGCGGTTCGCCACTGGTAGGCGTCATACACGGACGCGAAGCCTTTGAACCCTTTGTTCTTCCATGCCCTGAGGTACGAGAGGTTGTCTTCGCCGGTCACCACAGGGATGTCCTTGCCGGTATCCTCGAAGGCCTCGATAGCTGGAACGGACTGGTCGCCCAGGTCCACCCAAACGGCGTCGACAGTTCCTTTGGCGAGCTCATCGGCCACGACTGCTTTGATTTTGGTGGGGTCGGCACCGGTGATGTAGTCCGTGTATTTCAGCCCTGCCTTGCTGAAAATGTGCTGGGCAGCGGCCCAGCGCTGCTCGAAAACGTCAACTCCAGGCGCCGTACGCAGTGCTACTACGTGTCCTCCTGGCTTGACGTTTTCTGTTATGAACGTCGCTGAATCAATTCCCCAGGCCATGCCGCCCACGGAGTGGATGAATGTGGTTGCGCAGTCCGTGCCGGCCCCACGGTCGAAGATGATGACGGGTTTTCCTGTGTTGCAGGCTCTTTCCACTGCCGGTGCCGTTGCCTGTGGCGAATTGGGGGCGATGATGAAGGCGTCACAGGATTGCTGGTTCACGAAGTAGTCGATGTCAGCAACCTGTGTGTTGTCGCTGTCTTGGGCGTTGCGGGTTTCCATTTGCGAGATGACACCCTGCTTTTGCAGCTCCTTGAGCTGTTCGTTCATGGTGATCCAGCCGGTCTGCCGCCACGTATTACTGAGTGCAGCGTTGGAGAAACAGACCTTGGCCGGCGCGTTCTTTTTGAATGCTGTGGCGTCTACCATTGGCCCGTCGAGGTGCTGAAGATAGGGGGTGGATGGGTCCCCGGCAAAGGTTGCAGTCCGTTGCGAGTTTTCCAGATCGAATTGTGCCTGGTCGAACCAGTCGTTGGTTGTGGTGGTGGAACCCGGAGAGGTTTCCGCACCAGCGGTCGAACCGGGAGCACACGCGGTGATCATCATGGCGGCTGCACCTAGTACCGCAAACATCTTTGTTTTGGTCCCTTGTGTAGGCACGTTGGTCCTTTCGAAGTGGCCTGCTGTGGCCAGGGGTTGTTGTTATTTGTTACTGGTCATCCGGGGTGTTGCGGTTTATCGGCCTTCTCGTCAGCCATGCTGGGCGCTTCATGCGCAGCAGTGGGATGCCGAGAGCGAGGATGATAATTGCGCCTTGAACTGAAGGGCGCCACGTCGATTGGACGCCGGCAAAGTTGAGGATGCTGACAAGGGTTTCCAGGACATATGCCCCTGCTACCGCGGACAGGACTGCGCCGCGTCCACCTCCCAGGGCGACGCCGCCGAGGACGACGGCCGTGATGGCCGTGAACTCATAGCCCTGTCCGACAACCGGACTGACACCGGCGTAGCCGACCATGAGAACTGCTGCCACGGTGGCTGCCGTAGATGAAAGGATGAAGGCTTTAGTACGGATCCACCAGGGGCTGGCGCCAGCAAGGGCTGTTGTCGCAGGATTGTCACCAACTGCAATCAGCATTCGTCCGAACGGTTTTTTCATGAGCCAGGCCGCGCCTATAGCTACGAAGAGCAGAATCAGAACGGAGTAGGGCACGAATCCTATAAGGGGGACATTTTGCAGTCCGCCGCGGCCAATGGCGCGGAATGCATCGGCCGGGTTTCCGCTGGGAGCGCCCCCGGTGAAGTAGAAAGTCAGTCCGGACAGGACCAGTGCCGTTCCGAGCGTTGTGATGAAACTGGGTACCTTGAGCAGAGAGGTCAGTACGCCGTTGACGATGCCTACGACGGTTCCCAGCACCATCATGAGTACCATAACCTGCGGGATGCGGGATGGCTCCTGGCCAATCAGATTTCCGGCAAGAACGACCTGAGCCGAGATGACGGCGCCCATTGACAGGTCGAATTCCCCTGCGACGATGACGAAGTACTGGCCAATTGCCACGACCGCGATTGGTACTGACCTCCCAATGAACCGGGTCATCTGGTCCGGTTCTGCGAGGGATGGATTGTAGAAGGTCAGGATGATAAGGAGGGCGAGGAGGAGCAAGTAAATCGCTCCACCAGGTGTGGCGAAGGAACGCAGGGTTCGTGAAAACAGGGGCTGCCTTTGGGCGGAATACCTGATTGTGGTCATCGGATGCTTCCCTCCTTCATTGAACTGGTTGATGTCGTCCGCAGTGAGTCGAAGCGCGCGGATCGTTTGAGCTGGTTTCTTTTCGCATAGACAGCGACAGCGATGATGATGATGAGGCCCCTGACTACTTCCTTCAGGTAGGGGTTGACTTCCATGATTCCCAGCAGGCTGTCGATGGTCGCGAAGATGAGGATGCCGCCGAGCGAGCCCCAAATCGATCCTTTTCCGCCGGCTAGGACTGCTCCGCCCACCACGACGGCCGCAATGGAGAGCAGGTCATAACCACCCTGGGTGCCGACCTCGGGGCTGCCGACGCCCAGACGCGCGACGATGACCAGTCCGGCGAGGCCCGCGAAGAGTCCGGAAAGGGAGTGAGCCACGATTGCGGGTAACGATTCCCTGATTCCTGACATCCTTGTGACGGCGGGATCCCCGCCCACGGCGTAAATGTGGAGCCCTGTCCGGGTCCTGTTCAGAAACAGGGCTGTGGCCACCAGGCATAGGACCATGGCAACTGTCGTCCATGGCACCACTCCCCAGGAGGCTGACCCGATGGCGGCAAGCTCAGGGGATGCTTTGCCAGTGCTTCCGCGGTAGTTGGTGAAGAGGTATCCCGAAACCACGAGACCTGTACCGAGCGTGGCGATAAAGCCATTGATCTTGACCAGACCGACGAGCAGGCCGTTGATGAGTCCAATGGCGAGGGATACCAAAATCGCTGTGACGATACCGGCGGTAAAGTTTTCTGATCGTCCTGCCATGACTCCTGCGGCCAGGACGCTGGAAAGGCTGAGCACGAATGGAACGGACAGATCAAGGCTTCCAAGGAGAATGACGAGGGTCTGTCCGACGACAACCAGGCCAAGGACGGTGGTGCTGGTCAGAAGGTCGGTGATGTTCCCTTCGGTAAAAAAGCTGCGGCCGGAGAGCCCTGTGAGAACCGCACCGCAGCAGAGGACGAGGATCCAGACCAGATATACCGAACCTGTATTGGACCGGAGGGTGTTGTTCAAAGTGGACTTGTATCTGTGAGCGTTCATGCTGCCACCGCCGCGTCGGTTATGCCGGCCGCTGCCTGCAAAATGCTTTCTTCGCTGGACCCGGCAGGAAGCTCGGAGACCAGTTCCCCGTCACGCATAACGAGAACTCTGTCGGCCATCCCGATGAGTTCAGGCAATTCGCTGGAAACCATGAGGATGGCGTGTCCGGCGGCAGCCAAACGTCGCATTAGGACGTACAGGGCAAACTTCGCACCAACATCAATCCCTCTGGTTGGCTCATCGAGAAGGACGATTTGTGGTTCCATAAGCAGCCACTTGGTGAGAATCACTTTTTGTTGATTGCCGCCGGAAAGGTACCTGATCTCCTGATCCGGTCCCCGTGCTGAGAGTTGCAGCTCCAGAAACAGGTCGGTTGCAGCCTGACGGGCAGTTGAAGTGCGTTTGGGATAGCAGGCTCGGATTACTGTCAGAGCGTTATCGATGACTGATTGATTCAGGAGCAGTCCCGTAGCTTTCCTGTCCTCCGTGACGTGAGCAATCCCGGCTCGAATTGCTTGGCGGGTTGTTTTGATGGTCGTGGGTGCCCCTTTGACGTGTATCTCGCCGCGGGTGAATGGTGCCGATCCGGAGATAGCATCCAAAACTTCTGTGCGGCCTGACCCTTGCAGTCCGGCTATTCCCAGGATTTCCCCGCGACGGAGTTGCAGCGTCACGTTGTTTACTACATGGTTCCCGGCGTTTTGAAGGGAGAGCGCTGTGTCTCCAACTACTGTTCCTTCGGTCTTGGGCGGGAAGAATGAGGACAGGGGGCGCCCGACCATAAGCCGGACCAGTTCCTGCTCGTTGAGTTCTTCTGCCGGCTTCGTGGCTACAAGGGCGCCATCCTTGAGAACCGTGATGCGGTCACAAAGCTTAAAAATTTCCCGCAATCTGTGGGATACGTAGAGAACGGCAACGCCGCGCTTCTTGAGGTTTTCAATGATGCTGTACAGGAGCTCCACTTCGTGATCCGCAAGCGCAGCGGTTGGCTCGTCCATGGAGATGACCCGGGCGTCAAAGCTGAGGGCCTTGGCGATTTCCACGAGCTGTTGCTGCGCCACAGATAGTGTCCGCACATGCGCTGCCGGGTTAATGGAGTCAACTCCAAGGGATGAAAAAAGCTCTGCAGTCGCTGCGTTCATCTTTCGTTGCGAGATGAAACCTCGCACACGCGGTTCGCGGCCGAGATAGATATTTTCGGCTACGGACCGGTCCGGCAACAGGTTGAATTCCTGGAATACCGTGGAAATGCCTGCCAGCTGAGCTTGCACAGGATGGCTGAACATAACATCCTTGCCACCTAGAACAACCTTGCCCTCGTCCCTTGTGTAGACTCCCGCAAGAATCTTCATCAATGTAGATTTCCCGGCGCCGTTCTCTCCTACGAGCCCGTGCACCTCTCCCGGCCTTATCTCAAGGTCTACGCCGGTCAGTACCGGGAATCCGAAGAATGATTTGCTCACTCCCCGTACTTCAAGTGCTAACACGAAAGCCTCATCTCACTTCGTTGTGACGCCCGCCGAAGCGGAAACCGCACCGTCTCGGCGGCCTGTTCGAGCAGCAACTGTATGACCGCGATCACCCACAAGTCAAGCATTATCGATAATGCCTAAAACTTTCTTTTTTTCCTTGCCCCGCGTAGGGTGAGTGCAAAGCCCGGCGAGACCAGAAAGCTCGTGCTTGCCTTCCGGGCGCACCAAGAAAGGCCGAGGAACCATGGACGCTACCTCTAAGCGGCTGACGAGAACGACCGTCGCCAGCCAAGTGCGAGACTTCATCGTCATGGAAATTGCACAGGGAAGGCTACCTTTGGGCGCCCCCGTTCGTGAGATGGAAATAGCGGCACAGCTCGGGACAAGTCAGACGCCGGTGCGTGAGGCGTTTCGTGAACTCGCCGCCCTTGGCCTGCTCGAATCCCGTATCCACGTCGGCACCCGTGTACGACAACTAGCCGAAAAGGATTTGGTTGAGGCGGTGCCCATCCGTTCTGCCCTTGAAGGCATAGCCGGCCGCTTAGCCGCCAATAACTATCACAATCACGCTGAGGAGGTTCGTGGAAGCTTCGAGGCTATGAAGGAAGCAGCGGAAGGGGGTGACCGCAGGGTTTTCGCTGCAGCCAGTACCACGTTCCACCGATCCGTCGTACGGGCGGCCGAAAACGCCTCTCTGCTGCGCGCCTGGAACGCCCTGGGAATCGAGGTCATGACGATCTTGGCAATGGCCTCCAGCGACATCCCATTAGATGACGCAGCCGAATCACATCGACCAATTGTTGACGCCCTCGAAGCTGGCGATCCTGAGCTGGCCGAGCATGCCCTGACCCATCATGTTGCTGCCTATCTCCCCGCCACTGCACACTCCAATGGGGGAGTAGACGCCGCCGTCCAGGCGAGTTAACGGCTAAGCCGTCTGGTCAGCCTGGTGCGGTCGCACCGTCACAGAAAGAAAAGGCAAGGCCGGGGCCCAGCACTGGCTATGCCCACTTCCAACATGCTCCGAAAATCAGGGATAAAACTGGCGGCTGCAAGTGCCTCTGACAGCTCATTCATGCGTGTCCTCGCCCGCAGGGCGTCCGCAATCTACGTTGAGCGGATTGGGAAGGAACCCGCTCCGATGACATTCGATTATGCTGCGATTGCAGCCTCCGGGGACGCCCTCCTTGCCTGGAGCGATGACCAGTTGGTCGGCATGCTTATCACCCGTGTAGAGGACGCGGCACTTCATATTCATAACCTCGCCGTATCCCCCGACGTTCAGGGCCTGGGTTTGGGATCAGCGTTGCTCATCGAAGCCGAGCAGCTCGCCCGTCGCGCAGGGCGTGATGAACTCCGCCTCTACACGAACGAGGCGATGCTCGAAAACCTGACCTTTTACCGGCGCCGTGGCTATCAAGAGACACACCGAGACATTGAAGATGGATTTCGCCGGGTCTACTTCATAAAGCGGCTGGAGCCTGCCACGTGAGCTTCCACGACCGCCGTGCAATTGACTGTCCTGAGCAGGAGCTGACGACCAACCATCGCGGATCTGCGAAGGTCTCGGTAGGAACGCGAGAGATGACTTCAAACCAGTGTTGGCACTGCGGCGATGGTCCAGCTCCTTCCCGGGTCCTCCCTATACGACGGCTTATAGCCGAGCCAACTCGAGGTTCAGCGTGGCAGGCCCTTCTGCCTTACTTAGTCCTGGAAAGGTCCGTGCAATTCGGGCACACCTCAACCTGACGTCAGCCTGATGGCGAAGATGCGTCAGAATAGGATCATTTTTCGACCTTCTTGACGGCGTGTTGCACGGCTCCTAGATTCAAACCTGACACTTATTTGGGGGTGTGCCATGGGTGGTCAGCGGATCGGGTATGTGAGAGGGTCAGCAGCTTGGACCAAAACGGGCAACGCCAGCTCGATGGGCAAGCCCTCGACAGAACCTTCACGGATAAGGCTTCGGGCAGGGACACCAATCGCCCGGCACTGACCGAGACGTTGCGTTTTGCCCGCGGGGGAGACACTGTCGTGGTGCACAGCATGGATCGGCTGGCTCGGAATCTCGATGACCTTCGTGCTCTCGTCAAAGCTCTCACCGGCAAGGGCGTACAGGTGGAGTTCGTTAAGGAGCGCTTACTCTTCTCCGGTGAAGACTCCCCCATGGCCAACCTGATGCTCTCCGTCATGGGCGCTTTCGCGGAGTTCGAACGCTCACTCATCAGAGAACGCCAAAAGGAAGGCATCGCTCTGGCCAAACAACGCGGCGCCTACCGCGGTCGGAGAAGGGCGCTAACACTGGAACAAGCAAACGAATTGGCAAGAAGGGCAGCTAGCGGAACACCTAAATCTACCCTCGCGAAGGACTATGGGATCAGCCGGGAAACGGTGTATCAATACCTCCGGCATGCCGCGCCTTCCTGACAAATGCTGCTCTGTCTTAATGCCGGGTCAATAGGCAAACACCACGTATGGGTGCTTATCGGCGTTCGATCGAGGCGACGGCCAGTGCTCACATCACACATGGGTACCTATTTCGTTCCCGCGGTGGCTGAAGGATTTCTGTCCGGGGTCGATGGTGGTAGATCGTGCTGATGACCGGCAGAGCCACGCGTCCGGTGCGATACTAATCGTTCAGGTCTGCGAGCAGAAGGGGTAGCGCAGTATGGTCCTCGATACCACGAGCCTCCGGGTTGTCTTCGGAGTGATGACGTTGGTTCTGGCGGTCCTGTTCTACTTTTCCGCTTACCGTCCTACGCGGTCTGCGTACAGCGGTTGGTGGTGTGTGGCATTGCTGGGGTTCCTGTCTGGCGCGTTGCTCTACCTGCTGGCCGGAAGCAACCATCAGGGCTGGGCCAACCCATTAGGCAATACGTTGCTCGTTGGTGGGGCGGTGGCTGTCTGGGCGGGCGCCCGGTCGCTGCGGACATTGCATCTTCCCGTTTGGGCTGCAGCAGCCCTTCCTGCCTTGACCCTGATCAGCTCCTTGTTGGATGATCCGGCGACCAACCCTTGGGCCGGCGGGCCGGTGTTCCTGGCGGCAATGAGTGCCGGCATCGGGTTGGCCTCCTTTGAACTATGGCGCCTGGAGCCTGGCTATTCACGGGTCCGGGTACCAATGGTCATAGCCTCCGCGGCACTGGCCACGTTCTATCTTTTCCGTTGGATCGCGTTCCTCGCAGTAGGCCAAGACGGCTTTGCTTTCGTCACAGTCTTCGGCTCTGCCATCACTACGCTGGTCACCATGGTCCTGCTGGTGGTCGTGTCCTTCAGCATGTCCGCGCTCAGCAGCGAGCAGCAAACCCGCGCCCTGCGCGTGGTGGCCACCCGCGATGACCTGACCGGGCTGCTGAACCGTAAAGCCTTTCTCGACCTGGCCAAAGAGCACTTTGCGGACCCCTCCGTCACTCCGGGAACCGGGGTGCTGATCCTGGTCGACCTAGACCATTTCAAGAACATCAACGACACTTACGGCCATGCCGCCGGGGACACGGCCCTTCAAGCCTTCGCGCAGGCGTGCAACACCACAGTCCGCCCCACGGACCTGGTGGGACGCTACGGCGGAGAGGAATTCGTCCTCCTACTCCCCGGCACCACCCCCGGACAGGCCGAAACCATCGCCGCCGAAATCAGCAAGAACCTCGCTGCAACACCACCGGCCGGGTTTCCTCTCCCGACAGCGAGCTACGGCATCGCCCCTTACCGGGTCGGAGCCTCACAGGTCGCTGACGTCATCGCCGCAGCCGACCATGCCATGTACACGGCAAAATCACTCGGCAGGAACCGCGTCTCGCACAGCCCCGCACTAGGGTGAAGCCCTTGATTTCCGCATTGGCGTCCATCAGTGTGCCCAATTTGGGAACCGCCCTGGGCGGATGCTGGTTCCATCGGCCCTTCTTGTATGAAGCGGGCAGCACGGATCATTTTCAGGTGACTAACTTCGTCGGAAGAACGGCAAAGATGCCTCCGGTCGGGCGCTAAGGCTCGTCCTACGCATCACGACAGCCGACCTGCTGGCCGAAGACCTTATGACCGCCATGGAAGGCCGGACCGTCATCGATTCCTCGACCGGGGTCATCATGGCCGAACGCAACTGCAACCCGTCGCAGGCTTCGCCTACTCCATTGGCATCGCAGAACCGCAACCAGAAGCTGCATGATGTTGCACCGAGCATCGTATCCGAGCACAACGCCACCAAGAAGGGTGCTGTCACCCAATTCGGAGGACTAAAGGCCAGCGGGAGATCCAGGGAACCCGGAAGGCTCGCACACTGCAGAACAGGCCTTCCAACGCGCCCATGCGAGACCCCACTACCATGCCAGTTGCTCCTCAAGATCCCATCAAGACAAACGGGGGCCGCTCCCCCAGGCTGACGAACGTGCGCTTATCGGCGTTAGATACGGCGGAGTGTTGAGTACGGGCGGCTTGGGAGATGCCAGGCGGTCCACGGATGGTCGGAGGGCTCCAGCGGAATCCGTCCATGGCCGTCGCGGATAACCATGACCACGGCGCCGATCGCGGCAGTCAGGGACGCCAGACCCAGCAAAAACAACACAACAACGGCTGCCACAGACATCGCCATGCACCTCTGACTTAATTTTACGGCTATTCGTGAGATGAGCACCGAAGTAGCTGTGTCAGCGGACAGCGATGATGGAACCGGCAATAGTTGGTTTGGTTTATCGTCGCAGCCATTAGAGTCGCCAGGGTCGTTTAGGCGCCATGGTCGTTTGGCTGCCGCCGTTATTCGTGTTGCAGGCCGTGTCCCGCTGCTACATTTTCACCGATGCTGGTGTAGAGCGCTGCAGGACTTCAGCACTCGAAATGAAGGGACGCAGCTTGGCCGGCGTTGTTAGCTGGAGGGGCCCCAGCCACCTCTGACACCGGTACCGCCGCCACCCACCGATGGTTTGCACACGGGTGAACAGGTCGGTTGCCCGGTCCCGAAGCGGTAACGTGTGGCGCGCTCCTCCCGCAACAGCTCACGTTCAGTGAAGCAGCAGGTAAAAGACGATTGCCAGCCCAGGGACCAGTGCTTGGCCGATCGCGCTGGTCCAAAGACGCTTTTCTGTCACCCAGAGCCAAAAGCCTAGGAACACATGGCTTGCGCAACAGAAAAGCACAAGAGCAACACCACCGGCAGCGCTTCCAGTGTTTAACATCCAGAGGCCGATAGCCAGACCAACCCCAAACACGATGTTGTAGGCGCCCACGTTCATAGCCCACATGCGAACGGCCCGCACATCCGAGGGTTTGATGAGGAAGATTCGGTGGAAGCGCTGGTCTGCGTGGAAGAAGATCTCAAGTAGACCCACGCTGATCAGCGTCAAGGCCGTGGCCCCGGCGAAGATCTGACTCAGAAGATTCATGAACCTGCCTCCACGCCTTGAGTTGTATCCCGATCACCTTGCGCTGCAGAGTACGGCGACGCGAAGGGGATCTCAAGAGATGGAGCAAGCGCGATATCCAGGCTAAGCCGGGAGCGAGGTTGCGGCCGCCCTCGTTAACCAGACACTGTCTGAACAAATTCGGGTGGACGCTGCCCGGGCTTGGTCCAAAGAACTTTGGACAATTGGCTCCGGGCAGCTATTCGCCGTTGTGCTCGTTGTCGGTTTCAGCCCATTCAAGGGCTGCAACCAGGTCTCCTTCAGTGGGCAGTGCCTGCTGTTCTGCTGGGGGGAGTTTGTCGTAGGTGTAAGCGGCGACCGCCATCGGAGAGGTGGAGCGGCCCAGGCTGTACCGTACGCTGCGGTCATTCTTGGTGCCGCAGATCAGGATACCGATGGTTTCGTTGTGGTGCTCCCGGCGGAGCATGTCATCGACAAGAGCGACATAAAAGTTCAGTTTGCCGGCATACTCGGGCTGAAACTTTCCGGTCTTTAGCTCGATGACGACGTACCGGTTCTGGTCCATGTGGAAGAACAGCATGTCGACGTAGTAGTCGTCGCCGTCGACGTCGAAGTGGACCTGTCGGCCGACGAAGGAAAACCCGGGCCCCAACTCCCGCAGAGTTTCGGTGATCCGGCTGGTCAGAGCCAGTTCCAGGTCCCGTTCGGCGACCTCTCCGGACAGGCCAAGGAATTCAAAGTTGTAGGGGTCTTTGGCGACCTGTTGGGCCAGCTCGGAATCTGGTCCAACAAGCCGTTGGACAAAGTTCGATGGTGCCGCGCCGGTCCTTTCGAGGGTCCGGTTCATGATCATGTTCAGCAGCACGTTGCGGGACCACCCGTATTCAACGGCGGCAGCGGCGTACCAGTCCCTGTCGCGCCGGTTGTCGAGTTTGTCCAACAGCACTGTGATGTGGCCCCAGGGCAATTGTCCAACAGGTTGTTCTCGGTACCGCAGAATCACTGGCAAGTACTGGCTTTTTCCACCGATAAACGACATGCGGCAGCCGTTCCCGGAACCTGTGGCATTCGTCACCTAGCTTGGGTTTATGCCGTTCCGCCGTCAGGCCGTCAGGACACCAGGCATGGGTTGCTATTACTGCGTCATCGATGACGACTATGAGCAGCACGAGCTGGCGAGCCTATGGCTGGAATCACGGTTTTTTTCAGGCGCACATTCCGAGTCCACAAGTGCCCAGTACGCGAGTTCGATTTCCCTATTTCTGAGCTGGGCTGAACGGACCCGGCGGACCGCCGTGGAAGCAGCCGCGGATATCCATATTTTCGTAGCGTTCCTTGCCACGACACCCGTCGAGCGATGCGGGCAGCAGCCTCGTGCTGCGTCAAGAATCAACCGCATCCTTGTTGCCGTGAGGGAGTTTTTTCGATGGGCGGTAGCCGAACAAAGACTTCCCACGGCTGTGCTGGGTCATCTGTTTGAAGCAGTCGACCCGGAAGCCCGGCGCTGGGTCAGCCCGAGAGTACGACACCGGCGTCGCGAGCCGCAGCGGACGGAATCTCCTGATGCCGCAGCGGCCGGCGAAGTAGTCTCGCTCATGCGGCAGATGTCGACGGCCAGGGACAGGTTCATGGTCCTTGCGCTTGCCGTTACGGGTTTGCGCATAGGTCAGTTCTTGGGATTGAGACGTCAAGACGTGCATTTGGTTCCGGATGCCTCATTCTTGGGCTTAGCCGACCCCGTCACCAACGTCCTTTGCCGGATTCCTGGAGAGCACCTTCACGTGGTGCGGCGGTCCAATCCGAACGGTGCTTGGTCCAAGAGCCGATTCGACTTCTCCGTGCCGGTCCCGGCCGGACTGCTTCCCCTCTATGACGACTTCGCGGCTGAGCGTGAGGCGTGCCGCGAAGCCGACTGTAACGACATGCTCGTGGTGGCCCTCGTCGGCGACACCCGTGGCAGGGCGATGACTGCCCGCAACGCAAACAAACTCTTTGAGCGAGCATCCGCGCGAGCCGGAATAAGGCACATTCATCCCCACATGCTCCGGCATTTCACGGCCTCGGCTCATCTTGCCCAGGGAACAAGCCGTGATGAACTGCAGGTCCTGCTCGGCTGGAGCACTATGCGGTCAGCGGAACCCTACATCCATGTGTCTAACGAGGCTAAACGCGCAGCCGTGGAACGTGTGGCCGCCAATCTGGCAGAGAGCCAACGATGACGCTTCACCTAGTCCGAGCGGACGGTCAAGAGATTGACGACGGTTTCGCCGCGTCGTTCCTTCGCCAGTGGGATCACGACAGGTGGGACCTGCGGCCCCTCGGTTACCAGGTCCCGACGTGGGCCAGATTCGCCGACCGCCGTGACATGAACGGATTGGGCGCCACGCACATCAGCCAACCATGGCTAGGAGCCATCGCCCGAGAATGGGTCTTCAGAGGTGCGCTCAGACAACTCAGCGGCAGCTATATGGACGATGTCGTCATGGGACTGGCCCTGCTGTCATCGTCCCTGCGGGGCCGGCCGGATCGGGGGGATGATTGCCTCCGGTTGAAACGCGCCGACATGAGCGGATTCATTATCGGCGTCGGACGGCTCCAGAAAGCGGGCAAGATCTCCGACAAAGGCGCAGCGCGAATTATCCGGTTGGTCTCCATGGTGCTCGATGAAGTCCACTCCGGATCCATTCGTCAGGTTCACGGGCTACCGGTGTCATTGCCGTCTGAGTTCGCCCTCAGAAGATCCGATACGCCGAGAGCGCGGCCGGACTCCCCAGACCGCGCGAGCCATGCTCTTCCACACACGGTCGTGCGTCAATTGCTTTCGGACACTTCGCTGAAACAGCTGATCTCCGTCGGCGGGCCTACCGCGGTCAACTACGTCAAGATCGGCCTTGGGACTGGTCGGCGTCCCGGCGAACTGCTGCGACTAAGGGCCTCCAACTGCTTGGACTACAACATGCACCGCGACAGCACAGGGGAACACAGCGAACATGCCGTACTCGTTCACAACATGCCCAAGGTCGGGATTATTGGGTATCGTCTGCCGATCGATGCTCTGACGGCATCGGCCATATCCGAGCAGCAAACGTGGGTGCTGCAGGCATTTCCGCACACCCAGCAGGAACAGCTCCCGCTCTTTCCTTCGATTCATAACAATCCCGACGGGCGGATTCCGATCAACTCGAACCAGCTCGGAGTATGCCTAAGGAAATGGCTTGACCGGTTGCCGGAGCTGGCGGCGCCGGGAATTGATCAGGACGGCCGGGCAAAGCCGGACCAGTCCGCGCAGCCAGGTCGCTCGCGCGCTTTCCCAAAGAATCGCATCTATCTTTATGCGTTCCGCCATACCTGGGCCCAAAACCACGCCGACGCAGGAACGCCGCTCGAGGTGCTTCAAGACCTCATGGGCCATGCGAGTCCAAGAACGACGCAGATCTACTACCGGATCACCAGTGCACGGCGCCACGAAGCGGTCTCCCGCCTGGCCCGGATGCGTGTGGACAACCTCGGCGGGCTAGTCGAGGCCGGCACCGCGGCAGGAAGCCGCGAGGAATCCAACCGGGCCATCATCGGCGCCACTGCTGTTCCCTTTGGCCAGTGCGTCGAGCCCAGCAACGTCCAGTCCGGCGGACACAGCTGCCCTTACCGAATGCGATGTCTGGGCTGCTCCCACTTCAGAACGGACCCCTCATACCTCCCGGACCTCCGCGAATACCTCACGCAACTCCTCGTCAGCCGCGAACGGATCAACACCGAAACCGGGATTCTTGAGCCATGGGCAGTCGAAGCTGCGACGCCGCGGCCAGAGGAAATCGAGCGAGTCCGCCATCTCATCCGACGATGCGAAGAATCCCTGGCGACCTTGACCCCTGACGAACGGGAGGAAATCGATGGCTACATCTCCCAACTGCGACGGAGCCGTGGTTCCATGAGCAAGGCAGTGCCATTAATGCTCTCCAAGACCGTTCGCGTCAGCGACCCAGACTTTGCACCTACCGGGCCAGAAGCCAACGCCCTTAGGGCGGGCGGGGTTGCAGGAGTTACAGTCCGATGAACACGAGAACGGCGGCAATGCGCGCCACTCGCCGCGCGACAAGCTCCACCAAACACCAAAGCGTCCGGACAACCATTGAACGATCCCTGGCACGTGCTGAACAGACCTCGGCCGCGGGCATCGCACGGGCAGCTGGAGTCTCGGAAACATTTCTCTATCGCCACGAGAAGCAGGACTGCGACCTCTGCCAAACAGTATTTGGAGGCGGACCCCTGACGTTCTACCGGCGGGCCACAGCACGCACCACCACCGGGAATGAGCAGAGAAACGCTCATGAAGCCATCACGACAACGCTCTCCCTTAAAGCAGACCTCGCCAACAGCACGGCAGCCAACCGGCGACTCCGCGAACAGATCCGCAAACTCGAACGCAAACTATCCACCATCCTCGGTTACCAAGCCGAAGCGAACCTTGGAATCGGCACTCTGACCGGCAACACGATCGACGAATCGGAGATGACCGCGCTCCAGCAAAGGATACGAGAACTCGAAGACACGCTCACTGAACGCGACGAACAACTTGAGGCCGTCAGGCGAGTCAACAGCGACCTTTTCAAACAACTCAACGGAGCGCGCCATGACCAAACCTAAGAACCACTTCATCCTCTCCGACGAAGACCTCATCAGAATAAAAGATGCAGCCCAGGTCCTTGAGGCGCTGGATTCAACCCGCCCCGCGGAGATGACCGAACTCTTTTACGCGGCACACTACTGGGATCTCTTGGAATCCCTCCGCGACTTGCTGGAAATGCTCGACTTCGGAAATACGACTGAGCATCGAGACAACCCCGAGCAAGCCTCAACCGACTGAACCTACCGCCAATCCGTATAGGTTCATCGTTTGTTAGACCACTTGCGCACGTCCCGGGCGCACAATCCCAAGGCTCCGACAGAAACCGGTACCGAGAACAAGCTGTTGCACAATTGGGTTCCTGTCACTTCCAGCGGCAGAGCTTGGTTATGGCTGGATGGTTCTGGCGTCGGGGAACCAGCCGTGTGGTGCTTTGCGGGGTTCGAGGTGTTCGGGGTCGCGGTGTTTTTGCATGTCGCATTTGTAGAAGGGGCCGTGGGGGTCGAGGAGGACGTGCATGTGGTGGTCGGCGTGGTCTCTGAACCAGACGCTCATGCCGGTGGCTCCGTCGAGGCGGAGGTGTTCCCAGGCTCGCCATAGCGCCTCTACACGGCAGACGGCTTCAGGGTGGAAGTACCATTCGGTGCACCACTTCGCGGACCGGCCGTCGACGTCGCGGACGTACAAGGGCAGCAATTGTTCGTGCAGGAATTCTTCAGCGGAGCCGTACACCAGCTGCGGAGGCGTCGGCTGCTCACCACCCTCAGCCGCAGTGTCTTCTATTTCCGGCCCGGGTGACTCGTTGAAGCGTCCGATCTCGATCGTCATGCCCCGCTCCCCTACCCCGACACCCACGGATTCGCCGCCGCCGCCGTTGCCACGGGTGCGGGTTCTTCGTTGTGCTCTGGTTGTGGGCTGTATGTGGTGATGGAGGCTTCCACGGCGTCCTTGTGGGGGCCGGTGTACCAGGGCATGGTGCGGACGAGGGTGGCGGGTGCGCCGGAGGCAAGGACGACGGCGCGGCCGCGGTCGAGTTCGGCGAGGTTGGAGACGTCGAAAATACGCTCCTTTGATTCCTGCCGGGAGCGGCTGGACCCGGTTTTGCCGGAGGAGACGGAGACGTTGATGTAGCTGTAGTCCCCGATCAGGTCCGAGAGGGCGCGGAGGAAGCCTTCTTCGGCGACACCGCCGCCGTAGACTTTCACGTTTGCCGCGGACCAGATTTTCCGCATGTTCGCCTCGCCCCACAGTTCGACGCCTTGGGACCAGGACTGCAGGATGCCCATGACGATCAGGCCCTTGGAGCCGTAGTGGCTGAACTGGTCCGGCAGCCCGGCCCAGCGAACAACGTTGGCCAGCTCATCCAGGGCGAACAAGGCTGGCTTGGGGAGCCGGCCGCCGGAGCGTTCGGCCCGTTCTTCCATGGCTTCGGCGATGGCCACGGTCAGTGCCGTGGTCAGTGGGGCGGCGGAGCCGGCGCCTTCCTTGGAGAGGATGTAGATGCTCTCCCGTGAGGCTGCGAAGGCGTGCGGGTTGAACTGCCGGCGCCCGTCCGTGGCGACGGTGGCGCCTTGGGTGGGGGCGACCCAGCGGAGGGTGTTGCGGCTTTTGAGGCATTGGATCATTTTCTCGGCGGTGCCGAAGATCCCGTCGCGTTGCTTGTCAGCCAGTTTCAGCGTGGACTCCAGGCCCTTGTATTGCAGTTCGTAGTCGTGCTCGCGGAGGATTTCGATGGGTTCCTGGCTGACCTGCTCTGTCACCCACAAATACACCTTGGTGATCGGCAGGCCACCGAGTGCTGCGGCGAGGAAGTAGGAGGAGAGGATGTCTTCGGCTTTGGGGTCAAAGTAGGCATCGGGTTTGGACCCGGGGAGACGGGAGCCGACCGCGAAGTGCTGGGTGAGCTTGTACGCCTTCTCCTCGTCCGTGACATAGGACAGCGGGTTCCACCACCAGGTGGGTTCCTCCTGGGCGATCTTCTGCGGATCGAACACCCACACCGGAGCCACGGTTTCCCGGACCCCGCGCGTGCCGTCCACAACGTCGCGCTTGTTCGATGTCGACACCACCGCGCCGGGTGCGTCCAGGATCGCCGGCATCACCCGGGACGTAGACTTACCGGTCCGGGGCCCCCAGATGTCCAGGGACAGGTCTTCCCAGGACTGGACGAACTTCTGCCCCGTGGAAACAACCTTGCCCACGACGATGCCGGGGTTGTCCGCGATGCCCAGCCGCTCGGCTTTGGCCGCCGCGCCTTTTTCTGAGAAAGCGTCGAGGGCTTTGCCGCGTCCGAGGTACCGGGCCGCTTTATCGACCCGCGCCCGCCCGGAAGCGCCCTTCCGCCACGCCATGAGCACGACAATCCCCAGGGTGAGCACGACCCCGGCCAGGAGGCAGAGGATGACTGTCGCTTCGGTAGGCCATGGCACCCGGCCTTTGACCAGGTCCGCCACCAGGTCAATGGGGTGTACCGGCGGGGAGGGGATGCCTGCCACCCTTGACCCGAGATGCACCGCAGCGTACGTGCCACCGCCGACAACAACGATGACGCCGATGGCCAGCCACACCAACACCGCATCACCGACGCCCATTCCTTTACGGTTGGGTGCACTCATTCTGGTGCTCCTTCATTGTGCAGGACCGGGGCCGCCAGTTCGAGCGGGGTTTCAGGGATGGTGCTCCACTTGGCATTGGTGTCGTTGATGCCTTCCGGGCCCGTCTCCAAGGACGTGAGGGAGACCTGGACGGGGATCCCCGGGCGGCCGCCGACCTTGATGAGGAACTTCCCCCTGCCCGGGGGCTCAACATCGGCCCCGCGGGAGTCCCACGCCGGTGGGTCCTGCCAGCCGATCAGTTTCTGCTGCTCCTGACGCGACATAGGGATGGCGGAGGTCAGTTGCCGCATCTCCGAGGCTGGCAGGCCGCCGCAGATGACCATGCCGGAGCGTTCGACGAAGCCGCGGGCTTTCATCCGGTCGTCTTCTGCCGGCAGGGCCAGCAGGTCGGACATGGTGTGGGAAATCATGATCTGCCCCACCCCCACGGACCTGTTCAACCGGGTCAGGGCGTCCACCCGGTCCACCATGCCCTTCCCCGACCGGAGCGCCCGCCAGAGCTCGTCCAGGACGACGAAGTAGTTGCGCCGCGGTTCCAGCCCGGCGTCGGCCAGGGCATTGGCGACGTTGACGGTGCCGAAACCGTAGGACCAGCACGCCAGCAGCACCGCGGCCTGCAGGTCCGTTTCGGTCTCATCAATACAGGAGACATCGAAGACCACGGCACGGTCCCGGACCATCGGCTCGGAGGTGTGGCGGGAGAAGATTTCTCCGAGCTTCCCGCCCCCAGTCAGCCCGAGCAGGGTGGCCTCCAACGCCCTGGTCTCCTGCAGGTAGATGTTCATGTCCCCGCGGTCGAGGGCGACCTGCCGCAGCTCATCGGGGGCGGAGACGATCACCTCCAGCAGGTCCTTCAACACCGGCACGCCCTCAAAGCGTTCGTCGAGGATCCGCAGGGCACGGTCGAGGATGGTTTGTTCCTGGTCGGTGGGCGGGCTGTTGCGGCTGATCGTGATCAGGGAAACGACCATGGCCAGGCGACGGCCGTGCGCATCGGCCCGGACCCGGGCCGCGTCCTCATGGTGGCCGTTCTCTTCCAGAAGGTGGGCGGCTTCGACAGCCTGGCCAGGGTCGAGGATGTTCAGGTACCCGACGCCGCGGCCGAGCCGGATCACCTGACCACCCAACGCCCTGACGGCTTTGACGTGTTCGCCTTTGAGGTCACCGAGGATCAGCGGGCGGACTCCTTGGGCGGAGAGCCCGATGAACATCCGCCGCACCACGGTGGACTTCCCCAGCCCGGGCTTGCCCAGAATGAAGGCCGAAGGGTTGGAAATCAGCCGGGCCCGTTGGAACCAGCTGACCGGGTCGCAGCACACCGTGGCTTGGGTTTCCTCGTGCCGTCCCAGCGGGATACCGACCATGGGCGAGGACGCCCCGGAAGAGAACGGCCACAACCCGCACACCTGCACCGTCGTCCCCCGGTACTCCCTCACCGACGGGACCAGCCGGGCCATGCCCCCTCCGCGACCTTGCCAGCCCCGGGCACCCGGACCCACCTCACGGACCTGCCTCCTGGCTTCCTTGGAGGCGGGCGTTGTTGCGGGCTTTACTGTCTTTGCCGTTGTTGACGTCTTTGCTGTCAACAACCTGAGACGGGGCATTAGAGGGCGTCCTTGATCTCGGAGGGAACCATGCTGTGCTTCGGCAACACCAAACCAAGCGGCAGGGACGCGGCGAAGGCGGTGTCCTGGGATCCGTAGGCCCTGCGCAACAACACCCTCGCGGTGCCTGAGGTCTGCTCGATCGCGGCGACGGCATCAGCAAGGCGTGCTTTATCGACGACGGTGGCGGTGACAACCATGCCGAAGTTCACCAACCCGGCACCCTGAGCTTCCTCCTGGGCGGTCTGCGCCGCCGACCGGGCATCAACCAAGGCTCGCGCGGAGGGCCGGGTGCCGGCGGTGATGCGGACGTTGGCGTTGTTCTGATCCCGTTCGACCACCGCGGCGGCACGGGCCGAGTCCATCGGACGGTACAACAGCGAGACGCGTTTGCGGTCAATGTCCCCGTGCGGTGCCAGCAAACGGGACAGCACCGAGGAGTTCACCGACCCGCGCGGGGCGCCGGTCATCGTCCACGACACAGAAAACGCAGAATCGTGCCGGTAATCATCCCAGCCGGCCTGAGCCGCGGTCGGACCGACCTCACCCCACGTCAGGGACACCGGGGACCCGGCAACATGGGCCTGGTCGATGATCAACGCAGCCGGAGGATCGTAAGCGACCCGGACGACCTCGCACAACTCCTGCGCCGTCATGGGCCGGGCGATCCCGGCCCCGGTGGACTGCAACCGTGCCGACAAACCAGGGACCCGCGAAGCCAGGTCACGGGCAACATCCTCCGGGACCCGTTTCCTGGAGCCAGCCCGGATCGCGGCGTTGAACGTCAACGACACCCACGCCCGCACCGTGGCCGATCCTTCCGGATACGTCTCCACCACTTCTGTCAGCATGTCCCGGGCGAACGCCGGTGCTGCCGGGTCGATGTTGGCCATGACCTCATTCCGCAGCCGGTACCCCGAATCCGGGGCCGTTTCGACCGTGACGGCTGCGGCGTCCAGGCCTGCTTCGTCGGCCAGGGAGGCGAGCCAACCGCCCCAGTTCGCCACCCACGCATCGACCTGCTCGGGATCCACCAGCGAGGCCCCGTCAGGCTCGGTGGAGAATATCACCGTGTAATGGCCCGTGGCGGGCACATGCAGCAACGCGAAGGGGCGCTTGTAGGAGTCGGTGAACTCGTACAGGGTCGACTTCGCCGCCAAACCCGGCAACTGGTACATGCCCCACTCAGTGACTCCGAGCGGGCCCGCACGATACAGGTTCGTCCCGGAAGACCGGGAAAGCCTGAACGCCATCCGGGTACCGAACCGGTCCACGGCGGACTGGCCATGCTTGTCCTTAACCGTCAACAGCAAAGCCATCACACCGGCAACGGCAAGCACAACCAGACCTGCGAGCAAACCCCACACCGCGAAGCTCACGATGCCCACCAGGAGTCCGACAAAGACAATGACAGTGCCGATCGCACCGAGGTTGGCCAACCCGGCCGAGCGCGGCACCCGCCAGTTGCCATAGGACGGTTCTTTGTACTCAGTGTTAATTGCTGCCACTGGGGACCTCCCCCGTTGAATCCTGCACTGTCTTCTCGATCGCCTGGGACGACTTCGACGCGAGCTGCGCTCCGGCAGCTACCGCCGCGCCGGTCGGCCCGGCTGCCGCGCCTGTCTTGGCTGCTGCAGCTGTTCCCGTGCTGGTTGTTCCTGCCGGACTGGCACTGTTTGCTGCGGTCTTTCCTGCTGCTCCACCGGGGCCGGTGCTTCCCGGGGTTGGTTGCCTTCCCCTACTCCGGGGTCCTGCGGGTCCATCGGTGCCCTTCGGTGATATGCCGCCCTGCGGGCTGTTGGTGTTCTGGGTGGTCGCAGACGAGGAAGGCGTGGGTGAGGCGTTGCCCTTGCCGCTGCCGCCCGGGCCAAGGGAGACGGCACCGGTGGCGATCGCCCCGACAGCTGCTCCTGCCCCGGCGCTGCCACCGGCGGCCACGGCACCGACCATCGGGGTGACAAACCGCATCAGGGCAGGAAGGGCGAACAAGGCCACGACCATCAACGTGAATCCGGTGATGGGCTGAACCAGATTGGCGCTGTCGCCGCCCCCCTTGCCCATTAGCAGGAACGCGACCGAGTACACGACGGCAGCGGCTGGTTTGTAGAGGATGAAAGCGATGGTCCAACCCACTGCTTTCTGGAACCACTGTCTGCCCATCTCGATATTGGTGAACGCCGCCGTGGTGGGCAGGATCCCTGCGAGGATCACCAGCATGGCGCTGCGGACCACCATCAAGATGATCTGGACCAGCGAGGCGATCAGGCCAATCAGCCCAAGGACGATCAGGATGAATACGCCGACGCCGGTTTGATTCGTCATGACCAGGAGATTCATCGACTCGGCGAAGCCTTTGCCGTCCGTGGAGCGCTTGATGATTTCCGCAGCAAAGGCGTCGGCGGCGATCACCAGTAGAGAAATCACGCCGAGTCCCAGCCCGGAGACCAGGGTTAGGGTGATGAGGGATCTCAGCAGGTCTTTCAGGGGCGCGCCGCGCTGCTCCCAGATCAGTCGGGTGCCGCCAAGAATGACTGCCAAGACAGCAAGGGCCATTGTCCACGGCATCAGTTCGCTGTTCACGACAGATACAACGGGGCTTGCCGTTCCGTTGTGGCTGGCCAGGTTCACCGTCGGTGTGGAGACCCAGAAGGTCGACAACGTTGTTACCATCTGGCTCATGCCCTCAAGGATGGCCTTGGCCATGTTGCCCATGGCGTCGTCTGCAAGGCCCGAGATCCAATCACCGACCGGGTTCCATCCCGGCCTCATGCACCACTCCAGGGGATGAACCCTGAGAGGTCACGGATTTGCCTCGGTTCCTCCAGTGGCGCGCCGCTGTCGGCGACGACACCTTTCCAGTCCCCGTCTTGCCAGAGAAGGGTTGTACGGACGGACGCAAGGGCGCCGGTGTTTGCTTTGAAGGCCAGCTCAACAACGGCCTGATTCGCCGTGTATGAGACGTTGAATCCGGCAATTTGAACTTTGACGGTACTCGCCGGTGCAGCCGTTTGCGGTGCCTTCATGCCGGCGTCACGGCCTGGGCCTTTAGCGGCGAGCTGGTCAGCGATGGCCCGTTCTTTGGCAGGGTCGCTGCCAAGGGCCCAGAGGTTGACCGCTGCGTACAGCGCTCCTTCCGGTGAGTGAGCGAAGCACGACCTTATGCCTTGACTGTCAGTCTTGCCCGGACCGATTTTGGGGTCTGTCGGGGCCGCCATCGTGCCAACGAGTTCCCACTTCGTCGCCGGAGCCTTTCCCAAGGCCGTCTCGGTCGAGGAAGGCAGCCCACAGACGCTCTTGCCCGCCGCACCTGAACCGCTGGGTTTGGCCGTGGCCGGGATGTTCGACCCTGTTTGGGCTGGTTGGGCGTTCCCTTGTTCTTTGGGTATTAGGAAGATGATGACGGTTGCTGCGATCAAGGCGACGACCAGTGCGGTGGCAATGATGAAGCCGGGTGTGGTGAAGGGATTGGTCTCGGTGGTGGTCTCTGGTGATTGGTTCATGGGTGGACCTCCCGTTGTTGGTGCTGGTTTAGACGAAGGCGCGGACGATGCCGGAGGAGCCGGTGATGATGATGCAGCCCAGCAGGACCCAGCCAAGTTTGGAGATTGATTCACCGCCTTCGCCGCGGCGGAGCTGGATGACCAGGCCGATGCCGACGAGGATCACGCCGAGCACCCCCAGGACGAGGCCGATACCGGAGGCCCAGTTCAGGACGGTGAGCAGACCGCCGGCTTCGGGCGGAACGACGGGGGTCGGGTCGGGGATGACACTGGTGGTGATAGCGGTGACCAGGTTCATGATGAGAGGCCTTTCAGTTCAGTGGTGCTTGGGTTGGATTCGGTGGTCAGGGCGGTGATGTTGATGATGAAGCGTTGGTAGTCGCGTGCCGGTGGTGTCATCGTCGGGCCTTGGTGTCGCCAGGCTTCAACCCAGGGAAGGGCCCAGAGGCGGGGTGCTCCCCCGCCGACGATGGCGGTGAAGTCGCGGAGGGCTTTGGGTGTCCTGCCGGGCGCGTCAGCGAGGACGGCGAGGCCGAGCAGGTCCACGGCAGGTGCGGCGCCGGACGCCCATTGGGTCAGCGCGTTTTGGGCGGTGGTGAGCCCGCGCGTGTCGGTCCGGCAGACCAGCAACACCCGCGGCCTGGTGCCGTCCTGCAGGACAGGCCAGCAGTGCCCGGCAGGCCGTGCCCCTTTCAACAGGTCCGCGGTCCGGCTCTCCCCTGCTCCCCCGTGGGTGCCGACGACCCAGAGGGTTGCGGGGCCGGTCATGGTGCGGCTGGCCAGCCGGTCGGCGGTGTCGGGTTCAACCATGCCCTTGAGCGGGGCACTGATCACGGCAGCCGGTGGGACGTGTACGAGGCCTGTGGCGGGTTCGTCGTCCTCGGTGGGGCTGCTGATCCAAGGGTTCAACGACACCTGCATAGCCCCTCCTTTCTGTCCGTGGTTGTGTGGTGGGTGGTTTAGAAGCCTTGGGCGACGGCGGCTGCTGCGGCCAGCCAGGCCCGTCGGGTGGCTGGTTGGAGGGTGTCGTAGCGGATGGGGCCGTTGACCAGTGCCGGGTCGTAGGGGATCCGGACGACGGCGCGGACGAACGGTTCGAAACCGTCAGCGATGCGCTGGGCTTCGGCTTTTGCCCGTTTGAGGGCGTCGCCGGTTATGCTGCGTTTGGCGTCGGTGGATTCGGAGACGATGACGACGGCGTTGCGTGCCAGTTCTGCGTCGTGCCCGCCGCGGGATTCGAGGGTCTGCAGGGTCAGGCGGGCGGCTTCGGCCCGGTCTTCGATGGCGGTGACGGGGACGACGAGTTGGCTGGTGTGCTCGATCATCCTGCGCCAGTTCGCGGCCCTGGCGGTGTTGCCGGAGTCCATGACCACCAGCCGGTAGTAGCGGGTCAGGACCTGGTGGGCGATGTCGACGTCCTCGGCGGTGACTTCGTGGTCGCCTTCTTCGTTCTCATCTGAGCGCAGCACATCGAACTTGTCAGCGGTCTGGTGGTGCACGAATTTGGCGATTTCGGCTGCGTTCGTGGACGGTGAGAGAAGTTCGGTGGAGGAATCGATCAGGTCCAGGACGCTGCGGTTATGGGCGCCTTTTTCGGTGCGCCAGCCGAGGGTGCCTTGGGATTCGTTGTTGTCCCAGGCGACGGTGGCCGCGCCGCTGTAGCGGGCGAGGATGGCCGAGAGCATCACGACGGTGGGTGTCTTGTTGGCACCGCCTTTGCGGTTGACGACGGCGATGGTCCGGGGGCCGGGCCAGTGCTGGCTCACGGTGCGGATGTCCTCGCGCTCTGCAAGTTCTTCGGCCGAGGGATCCATGCGGAACCCGAGACGGGTGAGTGTCCCGCGCCAGCCCTGGGTGGCCGGTTCCAGTACCGGGGCGCTGACCAGGAACGAGGTTTCCTTCAAGCTGCGCCGCGTTGCAGGTGCCTCCAGACCAGCCACAGCCGCCTGCGCTTCGTCTGCATCAATAATCCGCTGCTTGAGTGGACCGCCATGCCCGGAGCTGCCCTGGGTATCCGTCGTCCCTTCAGCCTCTACAGGAGTAGGCGGCCACGGACTGCGGTCCACTGCCACGGCAGCCCCGTCGACTTGGACCGGCTGCGTGGGAGTGGCTGTCGGCGCAGGAGCTGCTACCGGGACGGTTTCAATGACAGCCGGGGCCGCGGTCTTGGACGTGGTCGCCGGGGCCTGCGGACGGCGGCGGGCCGGGCGGGGTTCGTAGGAGACGGATTCGATCTTGTTGTTCGGGTGCACGATCAGTTCCCCGTGTCCTTCGGGATCCTCGATGTGGACCCGGACCGGTCGCTGCAGCGTCTTCGCCTCACCCACGACGACGGCCAGGGCGCTGTTGCGAAGGTCCTGCAGGGATCCCCCGTCGGGGACGACGCGGGAGTTGCCGGCGACGACGACTTCGGCGGTTCCGTTGTCACGGACGGTGGCCTTGATGCTGGGAAAGGCCAGGACCTCAGTTGATGGACTACTCATGAACTTCTTCCTTTACGTGTGCGAGTAACGGGGGCCGGCGATTAGGACGCTGGTGGTGCCAGCCGGTTGACCTTCCACGGGGCGTCCTTGCCTGTGCGGAGCAACTGCACCGTGTAGGTCCCGGCGTTGGTCGGAACGGCGGCCGTGACGCCGTAGCCATTGGATTCATCGACGGTCAGCTTCGCCGGGCCGGTGACGCGGCTGGCCGGGATGTTGGCCGGGTCCACCGCTGAGTACTCGGCGGTGGCCTGGGGGGTGAGCCAACGGGCAAGATCGTTGGCCCACTGCTGGTCCCCGACCGCTGGGCGGGCGAAGTCCGCCATGGCCTTCTGCGCGACGTCCACGGCCTGATCCCTGCTGTCCTGATCCCACGCGATACCAATAGTGGGAGGAACGGTCCCGCCCGGTGCTTGCGGACCACTGTCCGCACTGAGGGAAACCGGAGCGGAAGGCGTGGCCCTTGTCTCCGTGGGTGCCGGTGTGGTGTTCGACGCCGGTGCGCATCCGGCGCACAGCAGAGCCACTGCTGCGATGAGGCCCAGGGGCTTTTTCACTTCTTCTCCTCGTGGTTGGGCAGGTACAGGAACGCGGAGGGAACACTGCTTTTCACGATCCGGGTGTAGTAGTTGTGGTCATCCGGGGGCGGGTTGCCGTTGTAGCCCTCCTCGACATAGGTCCCGTCATCCCTGACTTCCTTGACCACGGCCACATGCCCGAACGTCGCGTCCGATCCGCCCACACCGGGGGCGTACCAGGCCACAGCACCGACGCGGGGTGTCTTCCCGGAGGGCCAGCCTTTGGCGTCCCAGCCGGCCTTCCACGTCACAGCGGAGCCAAGGCCCTGCCCGTCCGGGCGGAAGTTCCCGTTGAGGAACTTGAAGGGGGCACTGGTGGACCCCATCTGCTGGTTGACCCGCCACAGGGCGAAGTCAACGCATTCGCGGTAGAACATACCCAAAGGCGACGCCGCGGCAGATCCTGCACCGACCTGCCTCCAGGTCGGAGAATTCTTCCACGGGTAGTCATCCCCCGCGCCGGACTCCCCCGGCATCCCGCAGCCGCCGCCTTCAACAGAAAACTTGCCGTCCGAGAGGGCCTGAACGATCCTGACCGCATCGGGCCAGTACTTCTGGTAGTGGTACGGGTCAGCGTTGCGCTGGACCTTGTTCCCGGCAATGCTCGGCTCCAGTAACTCCCAGCCCGGTACAGCCTGCAGCGCTTTGATGAAGTTCGTGGCACTGATGCTCGGATCCATCCGGTCCTTGTAGGAGCCCCATGCGCCGTTGACGCGCTGTTGGAACAAGCCACGTGAGTCCGGTCCGGGGCCGTCGCCACGGTCCAAAACACGAAGCCCTGACTCCCCTAGGGCCACCATGATGCTGATGGTCTGGCCCTTCACCGACAAATTCCGGGCCTTCCCGGCGCCCATGATGGCGGCTGCGTTCTGCAACTGCTCCCGTGAGTAACCCTCGACAGTCGTGTACGAAGAAGATGACCCTGCCCTAGGTTGGCAGGCGGTCGACGCCGGACTCTGAGGCGCAATGAGAAACAAGAGGGTGAGAGGCGAACTCGTGAGGCCTAGAAATACAGCGGCTAAGGCCATGACTTGTTGGGGTCTCATCAGGACTCGACGACCGTCTCTGAGTCTGAAGCCAAAAGCAGACCGATGATAACTCTATTGTTTAGTAATAGAGTTAAGTAAATTTGCTGTCGCTGGGGGCGTGCACTGTCCTGCAATATGGATGCATGCCGCGACTGATTAGACCGAAGCTGCCATCCGACGTAGAGATGGCGATTAGCTTCATGGGTAGTCGGGCGCAGGCAGATGTCGTGCGTCAGCTGACCATCCTCGGCCCCTCGACTATTGGCCGCTTGCAGACCGTAGTTGAGATCAGTCGGCCGAGCCTGAATCGTCTCTTGGAAAGCCTTGCGCTGCTGGGCCTCGTCGTGACGGATCCTCCCGAGGGTTTGCGGCAGGGGCGCGAGGTGACCTACGAAGTGCAGCAATCGAGAATCCGAAGCCTGTCGCGAGCATACCTGGACTACGTGGAGGGTCGTTGACGTCGACGGGTCTGATCGGTTCAGCCTGATAGCCATGGACCAAGACTAGCAGCCTTGAAACATGTTTCGAACATGGTTCAGGTTTCTTCTGAACTGTCCTTCTCGAGATCTTCAACATCGTCTAATAGGGCGTTAATTGCATCCAAGGTCTTGGCGTCGATATCACCTAGGGTTCTCGCCGCTATGTTTTTCAGCTTGTTACGCCGCATGCTTCTAAGGAGCTGTAGTTCCTTTTCGATGCGTTCTGGTAGCTCCCCGGTCTCATTAGTGAGATAGACAGGATCAATCTCGAAGAACTTTGCGAGTGCCACTAGCGCTTCAGCAGGCACCGTTTCCGGAGACTCTCCGGTCCTAATCCTCCACCACCTAGTTCTTGACAGCTCGTAACCGTGCTGCCGGACACCAGCTTGGATGTCCGCGAACTCGTACGGCTTGCCGCCCTCGGCTACAACGACGTCAAGCAACAGATTCACCTTGCGCGCAAGGGTTTCTGCTCGAGCAAGCCGATCTCGAGCAGTCTCACCGCCAGCCACTATTTAAACCCCATTCGGAACTTAGTCGGTAGGTCTCGCCGACTTGATTTGAGCCGTGAAGGTAGGGAATGACCTTCCATACCAACGACGAACTGCCGAATCCCACCCTACCGGGTTCGAATTCCACTCCTGCGTGTGGCCCGAGCATTCAAACTCAACGAGTTCGATCTGTCCATTGTGCCCATCGGCGATGTTTCTGGATGTCTTGATGGGGACCGACCAGTCATTGGCACCGTGAAGGATCAACGTTGGTACATCAAACTGCATTGCCACCCTTGAGGCATCCGATGTCTTGACGTCGATTGCAGCCCTTAGGCCTATCAGCCGGCTTACTCCCCTCGAAGCAAGTAGTGCTGCCACCCAGGATCCGACGATATCGGGCATCCCTTGGTGGCGCGCGTTAGCTCGAAAGACTGCTTCCCAGCTCAAAACGGGTGCCACCATGACCAGGCCCCTGATCATGCTTGCGAGATTTGATCGTTGGAGGGCATTTACAGCAATTGCGGCACCTAGGGACCACCCGAAAATAATGCACTGTGTTCCCCCTTGTTCTGCAACGAATCGAAGCGCTGCCTCCAGATCCTGCCATTCAGTTTCGCCAAGATGAGAATGGCCGTCATGGCTGCGAGGTCCTTCGCCGTCATTTCGATAGGTGATGACCAAGGACGTGAGAGCAAGGGAGCTTGCAGTTGTCACTCCGCGCAGGGTCTGACGCCTGTCCGAGCCCTGACCATGGATGTGGATCGCCCAAAAATCTGAGCCTGCATTAACGATCCATGCGGGAGCTGGCCCGAGAGCCGTCTCAACAACTACATCCTCGTACTTAGACTCGGGTGTGAATCTGGTTATGCCGCTCCAAGAACACTGCGAGTTTTCAGACAGAGAGGTGGGTCGATAAAGTAGCCGCCGCCTTACTACGGATGGGGTGGTAGAGATGATCTCACCAACAACGGCTGGTTCATCGCCTTCGCGAGAGTGAAGCCCGAAGGTACCCGGCAATGTCGTGCGCGTTGTGGCCGGAAGTTCAATCTCATCGCTTGAGACTCGGATTGGAATCAGGTCGTAGCGCCGTTTGTAGCCAGGTGTGACAGCTCGGCGCAAAGCCCAGGCCATCAACCCGACCGCAGCTGATATTGATCCGAGGAGCAAAGTGATGGGGGCTGTCATTTTTGGCGCCATGCCAAGCTCTCCAGAAAGGCAGCCGCCTCAGATAACTTTTCCACCCCAGGCGTACCTATTCGGACATAAGCGGATGGATCCCGGACCAAGGAGTCCTGAATTTCCACTACCATCCGATGCAATTGGTGACGCGGCTTGTCAGGATGATCAGGTACTACTCGTAGATCTAGAGTCAGCCCTCCGTTGCCCTGGATTGCTTTCGTCCAGACGGGTTGGAGGCCCCTCAGCACGGACTTCGTCTTGGCGGTCCGGACGAGTGCAAGAATCCTTCGAGTAGCCGGGGGAAGTGCCAGACCCGTGCACAATAGGGCAAAAGTTGTGGCGTTCAGCGCACTGTACAGGCCGTTAAGTGCGGACATCATTTGCAACTCACCCAATAGGTGTAATGCGTCGAACACCAGAACTTGTAGAACAAGGAGGAGGGCAGAGAGGCAGCCGCAACCTATCAAGCCGAACGCCCAAGTGTAGACGCCAGTGCTCCAAGATTTTCGGAACTTCAAGCAAGTGAATCCGGCGGTAGCCATGACACAACCGATGTACGCATATTGGACGACCGAGTAGAGTGCCGCTGAAGGTTGTGCTCCGTAGTCGCGCATGAAGGCCGTAGAGGTGGAAGGGGCGTTTATAAGCATGAAGAAAAGAGCCGTTAGGACGCCCGCTATTACCACGCCGCTCCTTCCCAATAGACGTGGGGATGACGCTCTAGCTGACGCAGGACTTGCCGCCCTGTGAATCGCCCTTGCTAGGAAGTAGACGCCCCCAAGCAGCAGAAGGTTAGCTGCCAGATCAATATAGTTCCGTCCACCGGATCTCTCGTCCACGTATCTGTATACCTGGTCCAGGTTAAGGACTAGAGAGGTTGTAATGAGAACGGACGACCAAAGGATGCTGGTGTCCTTCCCTTGACGCCGAGTCACGCCCATGACGAGCGTCAAGACGATCATGATGGTTGCAGTAAAAGTCTCCACTAACCAAAAACCTCCTCGAACGCGCCCGGTTCTTCCGGCGACTTTCTAAGTGCCTCAGCCATCATGTCCGCCAAGTACTCCGCGGATGCTTCCTCTACGGTCCTGAATTCGGTTCTCATAAGAGCCTTTCGGACAAGTTCTGGCGACAAATTTTGAAGGCTCTTATGGAGAAGAGCTCCTGCGCCAGGATGAGCATCATGCCGTAGAACCATGTGCGCCAATTCGTGCAATATGAACTGCTGCCGTTGCAGTTCCCAAGAAGTAGGAGGGTAAAAGACCCATTCTTGGCGCTCCCCCGGTACCCATAGCCCGCAGATGGAAGTGCCAACTAGTCTTTCGGTGGCGCGGATGCTTATTCGGCGTCCCCGAATCTTTTCGACAGCGCGCACGACCAGTTCGAGATCTAGCCGTTCCGGGAGTCCCAGGGCTTCAAAGGCTAGCGACGCTGTTTGGAAGGCTCGCTGGGACGTCGTTAGGGACAGTCCAGGCGGGATCTGCGTCACAGGAGACATCTCCTTAACATCTTTGGGTCAGCTAGGCTATGTTTGAAACATGTTTCAAACAAGTTTAGTGATAGGTCCGCCTCCCTGCGGCGAGCAAATCGGGGCAACCTTATCAAGGCGTCCCCACTCGCGCTTGTCACGAACCTGGAAAGGATTGCTCTGGTACTTGCGGGACGGCCTTGACGTGTGCCGGCCGGGAAGTGAGCACGCCGGCCGCGCCGGGACGTTCGCGTGCGGACCCGCGGGGGTGCCGTAACACTAAAATTGCTTCCCACGTCTCAGGAGCGCTGAAGAGTCGACGGCACACGCCGCATGCCGACCCGATTATGCACGACACGCTGACTGGTTTTCTGTAAACAAATCCCAAAAACAACCTCGGAACGATGCTAGGTTCAAGGCAGTCGATAGCTGTAAACAGAAACTCCGCACCCATCGGCTGCATGTGGCACTAACGATGAACCAGTTGCAACCACGCGTTGCACGAGATTCAAAGGACATGACAATGAGCGCAGTAATCAATCGTGGAGGCGGTAGACCCAGCAAGGGCCTCCGCAAATACATTGGCTTCCGCACCCCGGCCAAGACCGCGGAGGATGTTCATAAGATCGCTGCCGCCAAAGGCATGACTGTCACTGACTATGTCGCTTCTGCAGTCGACCGATCATTGCGCGAGGACTTGGCACTGCTGGATCAGTTCAGCCAGCAAGACGAGTTACCGATACGCATGGCCTCATAAACAAGGAAGGCCCGCACGAAGCGGGCCTTCAAAGCTGTAGATTCACGATCCGGAAAGCTTGCCGGCGAACAGATCGTAAATCGAAATCAAAGACCTTGGACAGGTCTCCATTTTTGTTGCAAAAACCGATCTTGCAGGATCGGTCCCTAAGTATTCCCTGGCAGGAACAAAATCATCGTACATCAGCACGCTCGCGTGCTGCCAGCACTCATACCTGCTGGCGTGTCTCGCGACTCCTCCCCCGGCTCCGATGCCGCACAGGCGTGGGCAGCACTTGCGCCTCTTCTCGCAGGTCAACCCCGCGTTAGACTGTCGCGCGACGGAGGAAAGACCTATCCGCAAAAGCACGAACGCGGCCTAACTGAGACGCTTCCCACATTTCCAGCTGCCGTGAAGATCTTCGGCAAAGATGGCACCTGCGCGGCCATTTTCCTCGACTTCGACTCTTCCGTAGCTGGTATCGATTCCGTTGATGCCGAAGTGCGTGCACTTCAGTCCTGGCTGCACAACTGTGGTGCTCGCTGGATCGAGGACCGATCTCCAAATGGCGGCCGTCACATCTACGTTCCGCTCAAGAAGCGTGTTTCCTTTTCCGAAGCGAGGGATTTTGTTGAGGCCCTTGGTACCCGCTACCGGACTTTGGACAAGACACCGCACCAGAACCTGATGCACGGGTGCATGAGAACACCAGGCTCTCCTCACAAACGTGGCGGGTATCAAGAACTGGCCATGAGTCTGAGTATGGCCTACGACGTCGCACGCCGCCCGAATAGCGAGCGTGTATGGCAAACCATGCGTTTGGAGCTGAAGCACGAGATCGCCGGCATCCAGGCCCTTAGGCGCAATGAGTCGCTTCCAGCTTCCGACGAAGGACTTGAGAGCCCCCAACCACTCAAGCGCATGTCTCGTCTTATGCAGCAGATAGCGCAGTCCGGCCTTTACGATGCGAACCGCTACGCCTCAGATTCCGAGGCTCGTCAGGCAATCCTGACAGCAGCAGCAGCGGCGGGCATGAAGCTCGTAGACGTTGAACGCCGGATATTCCAAGGAATCTGGCCGGGACTGGCGTCATTCTACGCCCGGTACCCGGCGCGCCACAGACTGCCGGCGATGAAACGCGACTGGACGAACGCTCTCCTCTACCTACAAAAAACGCAGGGCTCTAGGAAGACGAATGAGAATGCCCGTATATCCCCCACAAGCCAGCCAAATACACAGCCCCCGCTAACTAGGCCTCTAAGTTCTGACTCAAGTGCAGAGCACCGCTACATTCGGACCTGGAGAAGTGCTCTTGCACTTAGGGAACAGAGCTACGCTGACTCCCGAAATGGACTTGCCAGAAGGATGGTCTTGCGGGCGCTAGGTGAAGCCGCTCATATGACGGCATCACGATTCATCGAGTTTGGAGACCGCTCCTTGGCAGTCGCTACGGGACTCGACCACACGACTGTAGGTTCCCACTTAAGGGCGCTGCGTACTGAGGCGGATCCGTTGGTTACGCTGGTGGAACGCGGCAGAGGGACAAAGGGCGATCTTTACATGTTGTCGATCCCCCAGGCCCTTCAATCGGCTGCTGAGGATTTGTCCTGGCGGAAAGGAAAGCTCCATGCTTTGCGCCCAGTCTTCAGGGAGCTGGGCTTGCCTGCCGCTTTTGTTTACGAGGCTCTGGAACGTATCGCGGGGGGTCTCACTACCGCAGAAATCGTAGCCGTTACTAGGTTGTCACGAACAGCTGTTAGTGAGGCCCTGGACCTAATGGCAGCGTGGAATATGGTGTCGCGTGATTCACGGCGTTCATGGTCAGTGGTCTCCACAACGTCGTTGAGGGAACTTGCCGAGGTATTTGGGGTTCTGGAGGCAGTGGCTGCTCAGCTTCAGCGATACCGAGTAGAACGGACGATTTGGCGAGAATGGCTCTCGAAGAATGTTAATACGGTTTCCGAGCTCTTCTCCCCCACCGATGATTACCCATGGGAAGAATACGAGGGCCCACCAGATGAGTGGGCCCTCGCAAATATGGCTTTCTCACATGCATCTTGAAAACCTTGGAGAATATTTCAACTAGCTGTCCAACAGGTTTCCCCGCCTGACAATAAAGCCATAAGTCGTGCCATAAGCGATGCCATAATTACTATTGACCATCAGGCCTTAGGGAGTGGAAGCGCAGCAGAGGTCAGAAGATGCTTCTCCCCCACCCAAAGGCCAGTTTATTTCGCGAGGTATAGCCTGTAGACAGCCGACACGAGAGCACTACGTGAGGGCGCATTGAACTCGCTGACTTTCTCATCAAGCCAAGAAACCTGATGTCCGTCTAGACGGACCTGAATCTGAATGCCGGCCTCTCCCCTTCGGCGGGGGGCCCGTCGTGGCATGCCGGACGTTGAAGGGATGCTCTCAGCTCTAAATTCTTTAGCAATAGTTTCGGCTGATATCGCCTCGAAGGCATCCAGGAGCAAGTCGGCATAGGTTGTTCGCTCGGCGTGGATTGCTTCCTTGACCGTGAGTAGTAAGTCTGGTGCCAAGTAGACACCTACGTTGCGTAGTGCGCCAGGGACGGAATCGGAAGCTTTAGACTTTGAATGGTTCCCCTGTTTCCGCTGTGGTTGGTCATTCCTTTTCTGCGATTTAGCACTAGACGTGCCAAGCGCTTCGACATCGGTGACTACAGGAGTGGTCGCCTCAGGCAAATCGGGGACGACAGATATGGGTTGGCGAGCCGGAGCTGCTGAGGCGTCTGGCTGGATCTCGTCAGTTTTCCTGCGTTTGGGGGCCAGGAGCCCTTCCAGCTTTGCCCCTCGCGGAGAAACAGGGGCAAACGCTCCTGAAAGATTAGGACGGTCGTTGCTCATCAGGTTTATTCGCTTTCAATGGAGTTCAGTCGAGCGAGGATTTCGCCTGTCAGCTGCTCGAACTCTTCGGCTAGACCGCCAGCATTCCGGGAGAAAAAGCCGTCGGCTGGTTTCTCTCCGGCACGTAGTGCCTTCAAACGCTTCTTCTGGGCGTCGGTGACAGCTCCTTCTAGCTCATGGAAGAGCAGGCCCTTACGGCGTGCATCTGCGCTGGCGCTTTCGAGGTTTCGAATCCGTGTTTCGAAGACGGGGGCGACCTCGCCCAGCATCTCGGACAAAGTTTCACGAACGCTGCGTTCTAGACGCATCGACCTGGGTCCAACGCCAAAGAGCACTATGCCGGCTAGTTGCAAAGAGGGGTTCCGATCCCGGACTGCCATGAACCTCCGGGCGATACGCTCAACGCCGTCGATGCTCGCGTCGTCCGACTTGGTCGGTATTACTACGGCGCTTGATATGGCAAAGGCGCCTTCTACAAGCGTCCTCTCCCCCGGCGGAGTATCGATCAGGATCAAGTCGTAGTCATCTGCAAGAGGTGCCAGTACGGAGTAAAGCATGTCGCCAAAATCAGCGGCGTCTGAACGACTTGACCTGGAAACCATGAGACCTTGGATGTCCTCCAAGTCCTGTCCCCCAGGAATCACGTCGAGGTTCTCCCTGACGTTCCGGAGAACTAAAGGCGCGGTACCGGCAATAAGTGCCTGAAACAGTTCACGCCCCGTTTGGCGTTCAAAACCAAGGTCCCTGGCAAGATCCCCTTGGGGATCGAGGTCAACCATGAGGACACGTGAGCCAGCAAGTGCTACGTAGCCACCCACATTGGCTGCTGTAGTGGTTTTACCCACTCCCCCTTTGCCATTGGCAAACGAAATTACTCGATCTATGGCTTGTGCTTGGTTCACGTGCGGGCTACCCGTGGCTTGCAGCGACGATCGTGCCATTGGTTCTGACTCCCCTACTGGTTTTACTTTCTGTAGGTCAGCTTATGGCCCGTCTTATTTGTACTGCTGTTACGACACGCGTTTTTAGTCATGCCTGGTGTCAAGTTCTTTGTTCTACCTGACTTGTTGTTGTTTGTTCAGTGCGTCGTCACGCCTCAAGTGAAGTGAGGACGCTTGCCTGCGCATAAACCAGTGGTCATGCCGCAGGTAAAGTTGCGCTTAGTGTTCGGCGCCGTATGGGTTGGCTGGCTCGTATGCCTATGAGGCTAGATGTTGCGGGTCCTGCCGGGGACACCGTTGAGCGGTAAATGGGAAGTAAAGCCAGTCTGAAGGTTGTTTTAATCATGGTTCGACAGGCGGGGTAAATGGCGGTGGTTGCTATTGGCCTCCTCGTAATCTATCACATAGGACTTATGGCATAATTTATGGCATTAGCTGCCGTTTGAGGTGTAGTGCGGAGTCCTACCACACCCGATGTCGTTACGGTCGGGCCACCTACTACTTCTGGGCGCCCCATCGGCCATGGCTCTGATTGTCGAGTGATTCCTAGCGCTGATGCTATAGACGCCCACGAGAGGCCCGGCAGATCGTCCTAAAGCCACAGGCGCTGGAAAGTCCTATTCCGGCGGCAGCAAGCCGACGCTGGGCCGCTTGCAGGGCCTCCGTCGCGACGGTTTGACGGGCGGGCAGCAACCACTCCTCATTCATTACGACCTCCGCCGATAGCGGGGGAGTGGCGAACCCGAGGAAGGGAACAAACGCTTTTCTGCCAGCTAGATCGGCTTCAGATTTGGATATAACCCTGGACCATCGGGAACCGATCCAACCGCAAATAGCGGACGCCCTGCGCACAGTGGGGCTTCGGATGACGGTGCGGGGGAAGAATAGGCACATGTGCGGCCGTTACGTGATGTCCAGGGCAACGAGCGACCTGTTGAGCCATTTCGAGGCCAAGGAGGTCGAGGGAACTCCGCCGCCTCCGAGCTGGAACGTTGCCCCGACCCAAGGCGTGCCGATCGTGGCCGAGCGGTTGGATGAAGGCGCGATCGAGCGGCACTTGCTGATCGCCCGGTGGGGCTTGGTACCGTCCTGGGCCAAGGACATCAAAATCGGGAACAAGCTCATCAATGCCCGTAGCGAAAGCATCCTGAAGAAACCCTCTTTCCGGAAGGCCGCCGTCCGCCGCCGAGCCATCATCCCCGCCGAGGGGTACTACGAGTGGCAGAAAACCGGGGACGGGAAGAAAATCCCGAACTACCTCTTCTCCGAGGAAGAGCCGTTACTGGGCTTCGCCGGGCTGTACGAGTTCTGGCCCGACCCGGCACTGCCCGAGGATGACCCGCACCGCTGGCTGCTGTCCTGCACGGTCCTGACCACGACCGCGCAAGACGCGCTGGGCCATGTTCACGACCGGTCCCCGGTCATCATTCCCAAGGACCTGTTCAATGACTGGCTGAACCCGGACCTGACGAGCAAGGACGAGGTCAAGCACTTGCTGGACTGCCTGCCCGAACCGACCCTGACGCCCAGGATTGTCAGCGACCGGGTCAACAGTGTCCGCAACAACGGCCCCGAACTCATCGAACCGGCCAAAGCGCCCGAACCAGGCCAAGACTAAACCCCTAGCACCTTGACCAGCCCTGGGATGGTGTCGTGGCCGATGAGAGCAAGAAACCCCGATACCTGACCGTCGAGCAGGCAGCCGAGGAACTGAACGTCACCGTGGGAACTGAACGTCACCGTGATCCAGGTTAAGGCGCTGCTGAAAACCGGTGAGCTCAACGGCAGCCAGATCGGTGGGAGGAACATCTGACGCATGGGCACAGGGGACGTTGAAGATTTCATCACCGAGGCATACCGCCGCACCGCCGAACGCATCGCCACCGGGGACCTGCCCGAATAAAACAGGGGAGGACAGAAACGGTGTCCCGCCGGTGACTTTGGGGGTTGCCTCCGGCGGGACTCTCTTAAGGCTACACAACCACGTCCGGGGTACTGGTCGGGCACGGACTAAGACTATGGGCAGGGCATCGGCCGCACTGGCCTCTTCGGAGGGCACGCGGCTAAAGCCGTTGAGCTGTCAGGCGGCCAGCCAACGATCAATGGACGGTCAACGGCCGTTGATACCAGCGGGGTATGACGGGGCGCTTGGCCCGGTCACACCTGGCTCCCGGTGTGCTGGTTGCCGTGGTCGACAACAGTGGTCCTTCTAGGATGAAGTGATGGATACCGGGGAGCAGAGCGAGGATTATCAGCGACTGCAGGAACTGGTCGTCAGTACCGGGGACGTCAAAGGCTTCCTTGACGTCATGACAAGTCACGCTGCTGAGATCCTGAGCCGGGTGACAGGTGCACGGATTGAGTGCGCTGTAACTTTGCGCCGGCGCAAACGTCGGGCAACTATCGCTGGCAGCAGTGAGGCGGCGGTGGAACTTGACCACATTGAGCAGCAATTGGGCGACGGGCCCTGCATGGAAGCACTAGAAACCTTCTCACCGGTTCTGCTGACCGAGACAGTAACGGATAACCGCTGGCCGGCCTATTTGAAGGCCCTCGCGGCGGCCGGGTCCAAGAGCGTCCTCGGAGTCCCGCTCGAGCTCGGTGATGATTCCTCAGCCGCGCTGAACTTCTTCGCTCCCGCAACGGGGCTGTTCACGGACGAAGTCATCGAGGAAGCAACCGCCTTCGCGGGCATGGCCGCCCAAGTGCTGAACCTGGCGGTACGGATCTCCACGGCCGAGCTGTTGGTAGCGGACCTCAAATGTGCCCTCGAAAGCCGCACTCTTATCGGCATGGCCTGCGGGATCATCATGGGACAAAACAATTGCAGCCAGGAGCCGGCCTTCACCGCGTTATTGACAGCTTCACAACACCGGAGCCAAAAAATCAGCGACCTTGCCGAAAAAATCGTCAAGAAGAAAACTCCCGGAACCACCCCCGTTATCCACTTCGAGGGCTGAACCTCACAGTTCACAAGCACGCGCCGGCCCGTTCACACCGTACCGGTGAGGCGCAGAGGCCGGGATGTTCGTCGGGCCGATCTTGGCCGGAGGTGAACCCCTAGAGTCCAAGGACCAAAGGATTCCTGTAGACGCGCGCGCACGACCGGCCCCATCCCCTTCACCTGATCCGGCAACGGACGTAACGGACCTTTCCTGACCGGTGGGCTGTCTTAGGAGACCAAGGCGATGTCGAGCCATCCTGCCAAACAGTGACGATAGGTTCTGGAAGGGCCGTGAATTTTTCTCAGGGACTGGCGCCGTTTTTCCCTTGCTCTCCGCGACCTCCCGGGCGCAGCGTGAGGACTAGTGCAGTGTCTTATCGTCCGGGTGCATGGGCGGATGCGCTGGTGCCGGGTTTGGTTGTTGGAGCTGTTGAGGATCTGGCCTGGGTTTTCTAGATTTGTAAGCGTGCCACCCAATTACGCCGGGGATATCGAGCGGATCCAGGACCTGCTTATCAGCAGCGGGGCCCTGCAGGTGTTCCTGGATGGGCTTAGCGGGGTGGTTGCCGGGGCCGCCACCCGTGAGACCGGTGACCTGGTTGATTGTGCAGTGTCCGTGCACCGGTTCAAGCGGCCGCCGTTGCTCGCTGGAAGCAGCGCCATGGCTACTGAACTGGTCAGGTCTGAGCAGGAATTGAACGGTTGGCCTTATCTGGAAGCCCAGGTCGCCGGGGTGCAGGTTTTGTTGACCGGCTCAGGAACCGGGGAAGGGGAGGATCTTCGCAGTGAAACGCTGGCCTTGGCGGGGTACGCGAACGGTTTGACTGTGCCCATCGGTCTGGGAGATCGTGGTGAGGCCTTGCTTGTCCTTTTCGCTGGGAGCCCGGGAACTCTTACCGCGGAAACGACCACGGAACTGGCAGCACTGATCAGTATGGCCGGGCGTGCCCTTCAAATAGCGGTGAAAATGGCTGCCGCGACGGATATGCTTGCCGACCTGAAATCGGCTACGGAAACCCGCACGACCATTGACAGGGCCTGTGGAGTGATCATGCTGCAGAACCATTGCAGCCAGGAGGAGGCGTTCAGCATTCTCCGGCGGGCCTCCAGTACCCGCAACCAGAAGCTTCACCTCGTCGCCGCAGACATCATCAACCAGGCTGGCCGACGGGCGGAACCCCCTGACGCCCACGAAGGTCAGCTCTGACGAGCAGAGGACATACACCGCGCCGTCTGCTGGCTGTACCTGCTGGTAGGGCCCCCGTCACTCATCGACGCCGCGGCAGGGGCCGGCAGGACCAAAGAACTCCTGTGTTTCTGCCTGGTCGGGCCCGTGGATCATGCCAGCCGCTTCTGCCTTTTCCCGGATGAAACTTCTGTCCGCTGCAGTAAGCATGATCTGACCATGGGTGTCAACGTCGAAATGTCCCCGGGCCTGCGCCTGGATTCTGGTGGAGACTGCGGCTGGAATAAGAACGCAGCCTGTGTTTGAAACCAACCACGCCCGGACGTCGGCTTCAAGCCCGTCCCAGACCTCTGTGATGCCCATGCCCAACCCCGCCCTTTCTTGCCCGCGTGCCGGGAGCAGATCTCACCTCACGCTACTACTGAACAGAACAAACCAGACAGTAACTGCCACTTGGCCAGAGCGCCTCCGTCAGCCACGGCGAACACCTCACCGGTGACACCGCAGCTGCTGACGCCCTGGAACTGAACCTCTTGAACCTGGGTCTGTTGCACCACCGGCAAGTGACGGGGAACAACATCGGGGACCGGCGCGGAAGTCCCGGGCTGCTTGCCCGGTGACGGTCGGCTTTGCCACCGGCCTGCGCAGGGGCTGTCAGCGTGACGGAGAGCTCAGACTGATCTGGTTTCTCCGGCCCGGTCGCGGTAGGCATCGTCTGTGTTGCCTCTCAGGGCCGCCTCCACCCTCTCAGCCAGCTCGATGGTTGCCTCGCGATCGTATTCAAGGAGGTCCTCTGAGACGTTCTCGAGTATCAGACGGGTCTGCCGGGAAACCTCGTGCCGTTGGGTGTCGTCCCGGGCTGCGGCAGCACAGTCTCGAAGCATGCGCAGCAGTGCCGCCAGGACCAGCGGCTCGGCCTGGCCGTAGCGCCTGATCGGGGCGCATACCAGGTCCAGGTAATAGCGGTGGTCCCGGTCCGGCAGGACCAGCCGTGGTTGCCCGCTGGAATCATTGTGTTGTTGAGGGCCCAGATGCCTGTTTTGGAGTTGAGTGAGGAGATCGGCGCAGTAACCGATAGCGTGCGCTGCCGTGACAGGGTCATTGATGGCGGGGGAGATCGCTTTGACGGCGATGTCCGTCAGCTGCCGCAACCCCATGGCCGCGTCCTGCTCATTCGTGCGTTCGAAGCCCATCTCTATGGATTCTTGGATCGTCCCTTCCAACCCGGCTGCCGGTGGTGTCCCCTCCGTGGCCCACATGCTCCCGAGCGGGGAGCCGGCGACCACATGGTCACCGGGCCTGATACCCAACCGGATGAAAAGACCACGTTCAGCCGCAGCGGTGACCAGGGGCACAGGATCGATCGTGCGGACGAAACCGCTGCGTGAGGAGTAAATCAGCGTCCCTCCCGCCGGGCCAGGCAAGCCCTCCTGCGGGTCCTTCGACCTGTCCCCGTACGGAGGGTAGAACTCTTTGATGCTCCCTGCCGCTTCTTCATGTACAGACACCATCATCGTGTCGACCCGGAGGGCTTTGACGATATGGCCCACGAACGCCACCAACCCTGCCGCGGAAGCCAAGCCCATCAGCAGGGCAAGCAGTACGACCAGGACAGGGACCGGCTGGTCCGGGTCCAAGCCTTGCAGACCCACAAGGGCGACAACGAAAGTGGAAATAAACAGCGCAAGGGCTGTTTGCGTGAACCGATCACGCGCGAACTGCCGCAAGAGCCGCGGAGAAAACTGTTGCGAGGCCAACTGCAGGGCCACCACAGTCAACGACACCGTTACAGTCGCCGCGGACATGATCGCCGTTGCCACGGTCTGGAGAAGCGCGCTGGCAGCATCAGTCCCGGCCGGCCAAATAACCTCAGCCCACCCCATCCCGGCCCCCGGACGAACCAACAGCAGGATCAGGGTCAGAAACAGAAAAGCAGCCGCTGAGACCACAGGCCAAAACCACAGCGAGACCCGGACATCCTCAGCCGAAACACGGCGCCCGTTCCTCATAGCGGCTTCCTCCCAAACCGGCGACCCTGTCTACCTGCCGCGCATTCCCAAAGCACCCGTTCCATCGCTCAAGCCTACCCACGGGACAACCGACCGGAACGAACAGGAGATCACAGCGGGGGACCCGCATCCGGAGGCCGTCAAACCCAAGGGCCGGACCCGAACAGAACGGACAAACTTGATCAACGCCGCAAGGGCCGCCGGGGCGGTAGCCCACGACCAGCAGGGTCATAACAAGATAGGGACGGCACCTCTCCACCCCCGATCCCTGGCTACCGCGTCCGCAGCCAAGCCCTGATAATCGCCAGCTCAACGGCTGCGTCCACCAAGTAGATCTTGCTGATCCGGCCTTTGACCACGTACACCAGATCTATCAGAGCCAAGGTGGCAGCTGTCCCAATGCCCAGCTGTTTCGCCGCGGCGCGTCCTCCTGCACCGGATACTGCCCGGAGCTGTTCCGCCCCAATGGTCACCAAAAGGCCAGAAACAGTTCGGACAAGCCATTTATCCGTCTTCGAGCCACTGACAGCCTCGAAACTGGGCATGTGAACCAGCGGCCACAGCCCGCTGGCGACGTTGAGGCTGCCTTGGAACCTCGCCACGTTTAGCGCCGTCATGTGTCTCTCCGCTCTCCAGCATGCCGACGTGAACAAGCCCGCTAAGTGCCGGGCCTAATCAGGTCGGGTCTTACTGAACCGTGCCCAGATTTCAGCACCCGAAACACCTTTATCGCCGTGGCAGCTGTTCCTCGGTCCGAGGTTGAGGCTGCGCAGGATCCGCTTGAAGATCACGGCTCGAAGTGTGTTCGCACTTGGGGATCGTTTCCTACTGAGGCGACGATGGATGCTGCAATGTCCCGAAGTTTCACGTTGCGGGTGCTGGAGGCGATTTTGAGGATCTTGACCGCTGTTTCCTGGCTGCAGCGGTTTTGGGCCATGATCGCTCCGGTCGCGAGATCGATGGTGGTCCGTGATTCCAAGGCCGCGGTGAGATGGGATTTCGTTTCGGCCAATTGGCTGATCCTTACCGCCAGGCGAAGGGCCTTCGATGCGTGATAGGCGTAGGCTTCAACCTTTTCAATGTCCTCGGCGGTGAAACCATGGGAGCGGGTGGAGTACATGTTCAGGCCCGCTTCTGCTTCCCCTTCCAGAAGGAGCGGTACGGAGAGACTCGAGCGTACTCCCGTCGCCAGTGCCGCTGCTGTGTAGTCGGGCCAGCGGCGCTCACCATCCACATCCGGGATATGGACCGGTGCCTCCTCACGGATCGCAGCCAGACATGGACCATGCCCGGCTCTGTACTGCGTTTCGTCAAGCCGGACCGCGCTGTCTTCACTGCTGGCAACGGTGACCGGCTTTTTCCGTTGAATCAAGGTGATACTGCAGAAAGCAGCGGTCGGGTCAGCGAGAGTCACGGCGGTAAATTCCGCCAGGTGATCGAGCATCTCCTTCACGTCCGCCGTCTTCAGGACAAGGTCCTGCAACTGGTCAACGATAACGCTCGAGGGCAACGGACGCACTACATCAGCCACAACGGCCTCATTCCTCCCAGGGCCCTGGCAAACACCCCGTTGGCTGGAGGCCCCTGAAGGACAATGAACCGTGCACATGCAACGGTCCTATGAAGTATTCCCTCATTCAGTCGGAATAGACAGCCGAGCAGCAGAACCCTCAACAGACACGGGATGGAAAACCCCGCAAGGACTGGTCGAAAGGGTGTAGCGAGTGATTTTGACGAGCTGCACGCTGAGGGATCCCTGAACGGGCGCTCAGACTCTGGCGGCGGTCACCTTTCCCCCGACCGTGCAGTTCTCCTCAATTCAGCGATCCGCAGCCGTAGGAAGATGATGGACAAAACCAACGCATATACCGCCGGGACGGCCACCACAATTACGAAGATGACATACAGAATTCCGATGGTTCCGAAGGCCGGACTCAAATTCATTGCTACCCCCAATACTCGTTCAGCCTCAATGCTACGTACACCAATAGCGGTTCACGGCGAACGCTAAGGCACACCGTTCCCTAACGGATGGGTCAAGGCTATGGACCGGATATAGACGGTATGCAGGTGCCCTGATCTTGTACGTGGACCGTGATGACGTCCTGAGCTGACAGTTGGAAGGTCCGCTTCTCGCCGCAATAAAGGTTGCCTCAGGATTAGTCCGAAGTTTGGAGGCTCCGCCGAGCGGTAACTAGTAACTAGACCGGCAGGGTGCCGATGGTCGGCAATCGGGTCGCTCCCCGGAAGTATGACTTGAAGGAAAAAGTTACCTACCCGCGCGAAGGGGACGGGGTGGGCTTCCTGGAGGATCGCACGCCCAAACCAAGTAGCGGGGGAGAGCAACGAGCGAAAGTCGAGTACCGACTACTCGTGTCATCAACCCGTCCGGACGGGTTCACTTGAATGCAGCGGGTCACGGCAGACGGCAATAACCCCCAAATTGCTGTAGCTGCTCTACCTGCCGGCAAGGCCGGACAGCGGTAACCAGAAGCCTGTCCGGCCTTTGGCCTGCTTATCGAGGTAGCGCGGTCGCGCGGGGCCTTCGGTAGTTCTGGTGTCGCTTTCCGCGGGCGCGCACGGAGACCCGGCGTGGGGGAGGATCACCGACAACACCCTCATTCGGGTAGCCGTGGACTCTCTCCTTGCTCAGCACGACGAACTCACGGGATCAACCGAAGAGGAATTCCGCTCCTCCGTAAGCTTGTAACCCTGTAAGCATGTAATACTCGAGATTCCGCATTTCATTCCATGAGAGATCACCCCTACACCGGCCCGGACAACAGCAATGACTTCGAGGGGCTAAATCCCGAGCAAGCCTCGGAGCTCGTCACCAGTTACAGATACCTGGCAGACGCATTCGAGGACCGCGGCGATGACGAAGTGTTTGGCCTTGGCTTCCACTTGGAGGACCCGTTGGCACTGGTAAGAGACAAGGCCGCCCGGGGTGACCAAGCACGCCGTGAACTAGCCTCAGCTATCCGCCTGGCCATAAGGGCCACGACTGGACCGGCATCGGCGAGGCTCTCAGCATGTCCTGGATCGACGGTCATGCGCTTTCCCTGAGGTACGCCCGTAACGATGACCAGGTCGTTCTTGTCAGGCACTTAGTCCGGCCCCATAGCTGAAGTTACGCTGATTGGTGCTCGGTAGTCAGGAAGGAAAACCCCGGTTAAATCTCTCAGCCCCCTACGTGAACGGACAACAGTGGCCTGTTTGATCGGCTTCTTCTCGGGAACAGATCAGGACAATAGAAGCTACCGCTAAGAGCAAAAGTCGCGAGAGGGAGGCCGATGATGGTTAGGGGCAATGACAACGACCGCTATGTGGTTCCGAACGAGGACCGCGGTGGGTGGGACGTAAAGAAGGAAGACGCCCAACGGGCCTCTGCCCACAAACCGACGAAGAAGGAAGCCGAGGTAAGGGCCAAGGAAATCGTCGAAAACACGGGACGGGGTCACGGTGAGACCCGGATCCAGAACCGGGACGGAAAGTTCGGCGACAGCGACTCAGGATCCAGGAATGAGTCCGCAGCAAAAGACACCAAACACTAAGACGCAGGCCAAAGGAAAAGATGCCCTCGCTGGGACAGACAGTAGCGAATACGTAACAATGGGCTTTTGTGCCGGCGTTACATGATGTCCAAAGCGACGAGCGACCTGTTGAGCCAGTTCGAGACCAACGAGGTCGAGGGAACGCCACCGCCTCCGAATTGGGACGTTGCCCGACCCAAGGCGTGCCGACCGTGGCCGATCCGGAATCTCGTAATTTACCGGAGTGATTCCTTGAAAGGAACGCGGTCAGGTATCTCAGGTTTTCGGGCGGGAGTCCTTGCGGCGCTGCCACGGAGGGCCATAACGAAATGCACGAAATGCACGGTTTGAGCCCGAGACAAAATTACTAGGCGCAGGCTTACTGCCCGATCCACGCGCCGTCCTAGGCGCGGAAGCTTGTGGGCTGCTGGGGCGGACCGAATCGGTGCTCGTACATATGGACTACGGCGAGGGTATCCAGGAAGCGGCAACGGATCCAGAACGAGGCCTCGGAATTGCAGGGCCAGCCGCTTGGCTACTGGTAGCCGCAGCGTCGGGAACCCCAGGCACTGCCCGCGCTCTGCTACACGACCGCCTCAGTATCGCTTCTGCTCCCGCACGTATACAAACCGGTCACCGCAACTGGCACACCGTAGGGGCCTGTCACCGGCAAGCAACACGGCCGCGCTGGTCTATCACGCTGCTTCTTACCGCGCAGTTAGACTGTCGAGCACTAAGCGGTGGTCAAGGGATCGAGGACCAGTGGATTTTAAGCAACTCATTGAGACGGCCGGGCAGTACATGGACTTCGCAGGCGTGGCCATCATGGTCATCGGAGCAGTGGTCTCCATACCCTTAGCGGTCATGGGCAAGAGCTTCCCACGAAGCGGTGGAGGGGCCGAACGATCATCGGTTTACCGGCAGTACCGTCAACTGCTTGGCCGCTCCATCCTGCTGGGCCTGGAACTTCTTGTTGCCGCTGACATTATTCGCACCGTTGCTGTTACCCCTACCTTCACCAGCGTGGGAGTACTGGCCGTCATCGTGGTCATCAGGACATTTCTCAGCTTCTCCCTTGAACTGGAAATCACCGGGCGCTGGCCTTGGCAGAAAGATAACCAGCCCACCAGAGCAGCTTCGTCCTGATGTCGCCAACCACTTAGGGGCGCTGCAAGAGCCTTTCTCAGAAACGGTCGTTTCCGTCGCGGCGAGGACCCGCTACCGGAACGACTTCCGACACGCCGGGCAAAAGTGCGACCTAAACGTGAGTCACCCGTGGAAGAGAGCCCCAACCGCATCTCACGGGTTCTGTCACTCCTGCCTAGGTTTGTGCTAGGGGAGAGGGGACACGCATGACCAGCTACAGGTGACCTTTGTCCGGTAGGGGATCCTCCACCGTGCGTGACCCCACAGCTGCCAGCATGAGGCGACTAGGCCGCGTCTATGGACAGAACGTCGCCGAAGAGTCGGACTAAGGTGTCTCAGTAGAAGACCTGCTAACAAGACGAAGGGTGCGGTCCCGTAAGGCCCGCACCCTTCGTGCTAGAGGCTCATACCCTTTGAGCAACCTGCTTACCGTTATAGAGCTTGCTCGCGCACTCGTGGCCGGGAGACCGCATCCTCGCGGAGGAGGAAGAGGATGGCAGCGGCCACGAAGCCGACCAAGAGGTAGGCGAAAGTCGATGCCGAGCCGGTGAGGTAGGCACGCACGAGTAGCGGGAAGTCGCTATCTTCCAACAGGACGCCACTGCTTAGGCCAGCCACTACGCTCGCAAGAAGGACAATAAGCAGAGCCCCTAGGGTCACCAATCGTCTTTTGGGGCTAAATCGCTCTAGAAGTACGAACTCTGCAAATGCAAGAGCGAAGCTGACGGCGACCATAGCTGCGGTCAACTCCCAGGGGGAGCGAGGCGTGATTACAGATACTGGCGCACCTAATGGGTCGATTTGCAGACCAGCCACTATGGCTGATGCATGGATGCCCAAGTATCCGATAACTGATGTCGCGATGACTGGAAGAATGACCGCGCAAGCGGCTTTCAGATTTGCACCCACGCTTAGCCCGCGGCGCTCAGATTCTTCACGAAAGTGAAGGGGGCAGGGGCGTCGGTGCGCTTCAAGTCGGCCTTCTCTGGCAACTTGGATTCCTTACGATCAATAACCAGCTTAGATTGGCCGGCCTTGGCATCCCTCTGAAGGCTGCTGATGTCCACGTTTGCTGGAAGGAGGTATGCTCCAGCATCGTTGGTTACCGCGGCGGCTTGGTCAACTTTCAGGGACAGCCCTTGTTTTGGCGAAATCTGCGGGTTCAGCGCAGCTGGCTCCTACTACTTCATCTGGGCCGTCTAGTTTGATGATGAGGCATATTTGTTTGCCCGCCGACCCTGTGGATGTGTAGAAAGTGCCAGCCGAGTCGGAGTCAATCTTTCTGATGGAATCTTTGTCGATTTTGCCGCCCAGGTTCCGAAGGTTAGTCGCCAGTAGGGACCTATCATCGGCTGTTTGAGCCCGTGATATCTCAGGGATTAGGTGGCTAGCCTGTACTGACCCGCCGGATTCAGCAAAGGCTGGTGATGCCGCAATTGCAACTGCTGGTACCAGGAGTCCCGTGGAGAGCGTTAGTAGAGCGATGGTTTTTGGAGTCTTTTTCAATGGATTCTCCAATCCTGTGGTCGTTGGTTCGGTCAGGTCTACGGAACGTAGTGGTCGCACCACATCTCGGGTGCTCCCGCGACGGCGTAGTTGGAACTCCACCAGCACCGGCTATGAGTGCCATCGACAGGAACGTGATTGAGATAGATCCATTGCTTCCCGGCACCACTCGAACCTCCGTATTTGTATCCGGAGACGCTGCCGTAAGTGCCAATGTTCATCGCGATTGACACAGGGTACACACTTGATGTGAACAGGAGAGCGGCCCCTCCGCTAGTGGGCCCACTCCCAGCGGAGTACCGGACCTCTCCTTGGACGGAGTAGCCGCTGTAATAGCGATAGGAATAGGCATTTGCCGCTGCGGGTGCGAGTAGCGAGAGTACCATTGCGGCAAAGATTGCCCAGACGGCACGTTTCTTTAAGCCCTTTTTCATTGAATCCCCCAATTTACAAAAAATCGTCAGGCGACTTGCTTTTGTCGCTGACCGGTTTAACGGGGACCAAAGGATGTCCCTACTTGAGGCTATATGTTGCTGACTGTTGCCGGGGCCGCACTTTCCCATCTTGTTTATTTCGTTACAAAACCTGCTACGTAATTGTAAGACGCTGTCATATGACATGTGCGGATGGCGGTTTGCAGGTAAGGCGACAGGCACGCCGGTACATGCCAAACGCCCGAGGTTCTTCATCTGGGCATCCGCCCGCGGATCTTACCGAGCTCCAGGCGTTCGGGCATCTGCGGGTAATTGCCCGTAAGCCGGTCCCTCACCGTACACTCACGGCCGTGGAAGCGACTCAATTTTGTGACTTTCAGCGGTAAATGGCGGTCTTCTCACAGCGCTATTTGGCGCACGTGTAGCCCGCAAGGGGATCCCTTACCGGACACTTAAGTGTCCTCCGTTTGGGCTTTCGGGTGCCGAGGGGCCTCCGCTTGCGCCTTAGGATCGCGGCGAAGACGATGTGAAGCCATTTTATTGTGGGAAGCAATAGGGCTAGAGCTCCCGGGGGCTCTAACTGCATCGCATGACGCGTTGTTTCAGCGCTTATCGTCAGGCGAAAGGACTTCAATACTGCGGTTGGTGCCCAAATGTATTGTCACAACGACGCCGCTTGACCAGTCCGCCATTCCGTCCCCGACTTCGGATTTCAGCGCGCTGAGGCGTTCATCGTCGGGCGCATACTCTTTGTTCGTCGAGAATTCGATTCGGCACCAAGGCATCATCCCGCCGTCGCCCCAAGTGCTGTTTATGGATGGCGCGGACCCGATGGACTTCTCGATGACCGGAGAGAGCTCGTTCGCAAGACCGTCGCAGTCGTCGGACGCGAAGTAGTCGCCCACGCAGCCAGCTAGCAGTGGGGTCAGCAACAGAAGCAGCCCACCTCTCGCGAACGCGCGTTTCATGGTCTGACCATAACAGTCACGGCAGATGCCGCCTCATGACGTGCCCGTTAGCCGACCGGCTTGTGTGACGCGGGCCGATCGCGAAGTAGCGCGAGAACGACGACATCGAGCGGAGTCGTCCACAGCTGACCTGGCCGATAGTCCGGCCAAAGCTTCAGTTCTATCGCTTCACTACCGACTTACGAATGTGCGCGGTTGTATTTCAATTTCGAAAGCTCGAATCACAGATCCGAACTCACAGATGCGCGTCGTAAGTTGATAACTGCTACTGAGCTTTTACGGCCCGGTCCAAGTCGCGCTGGCTCATCCCGAACAGCACGTTCGGGGCGTCGTACTCGTAGGGATAACCGACTATGAGTGCCGCGGCGATCAGATCACCATTGGTGATGTACTCACCTCGCGATCGCTCGATGAGACCCTTGACTCTGTAGCTGTCCTGCGTCGGTGTCTGGATTGATGAGACGTTCTCCTCCAGCCACTCGACGATCTGCTTCACGATATGTTCGTTGCGCAGAAGAGCATCGCGTCCCGCTGCGATCTCCGTGTTCCGCTGCGCTTGGGTCTTTTTTTGGGCGTCAAATGCGCCGATCCCAACGTTGTTGAGCTGCGGGTGTTGTTCCATCACATCGGCCAGAGTCGGCGCTGATCCATCGTTGTGTGCCATAGAACTATTCTGCCCCAGGCTTTTGCTTACTCTGGTCGACACTATCGACCTGACTGCTCCCTGTGCCACTGGGGCGCTCACTTCACATCTCCAAGTACGCAACATAGGCTCAGTACGAACCTGCCCAAGATGCGTATACCCGGTAAGTGCGTGTCCTGCCCGTAGTTTGGTGAGGGTGGTTGCCTGTTCGAGCCAGGCCAGGTCCGGGAGGACCACCGCTCTACGGGAGCGATCGGGGACTCCGCCCAGCTCCTGCCAAACGACAAGGTAGACCGTGTTGATCTGATGCGCGTTGGAGGATCCTCCACCGGGCGCCAAGGCCTTAATCATGGAGGGTAAGGAACGCACCGCATGCTGACGAGCCCGCGCATCGGGGGGCAGATCCAGGCCGGTAGCGGTCATGGCATTTACCAGAACCAATGGGCATATAGGCTCGGGCGCGTCTTACCCGTGAATCTACAGTCGAGCTGTTCTTCGGACCTTGTGAAAAAAGGGCTCGCGGGCTGTGGGAACTTGTAGGTCTCGGGCTGCCGATTCTTCAAGGGCTGTGATTAAGTGCTCAGCGCGACTTAGCAGCTCGTTCCATTCGTCTTCGTTGATCTCCTCATCCTCGATTGCTTCAAGCATGTCGAGAATGATCCCGTGGGCGTTCCTTTCGTACACCTTCCCCAGCTGGCCACCCAGCAGCCGCACGGAAATCTCGATGTCCTCCAACTCGTCCATCGAGTCCTGCCAAGCCAGCGTCACTCCCTCGAAGTCATGCCCATGGTCAGCTGCATCAGCGCGGAACTTGCTCACACGAAGCCCTACAGCAAAGCGTTGGACCATATCCCGCAGTTGCTTAATTAATTCAAGGTATGCGGCCAATCGTTCCTTCTTTAGCCACTGTTCGTCAGCAGCGCGGCGAGCTAGCTGAGCGCCAACCAGCACACCTGCCAACGGCAACACGATCGTCGCAATGTCCTTTATCACGCCTAAAGCGTCTTTCGCTGTTCCCCAGTCCATAGAGGAATCCTAGGGTTCGCGCTCGACACCACATGCTAAAGTCTGTTGGTTACGGACTCGGAACTGTAGCCGGGGAGCGCGCGGGTATCCATCCTCTACGGACAGCTGCCTTCTCAAACCTGGTCGAGCGTGATGTCCAGTGAGTTGGGTCGCTGGCTTGTGCCAAGCGCCCATTTCCATCCGGGAAGGAGGACCGCGCTCCTGAAGAAGTCTTCGGGTGAAGTGTCAAAGGACCACAGGCTGCCGCTACCAAGTGCCGTGGTATCGGGTGTTGGATCCCAGTAAAGGGTGCACGACAGCTGCCATGTCGGACCATCGTCGCCGGCCTCAATGAACTGACGCGAGAGGTCCGCGCTGAATTCCTGTGTGCCACGCAACGCGTAAGTTCCGAACTGGGCCAGAACGCCGTCGCCGTCTTCGTCTATGGGAGCGCAGTCGCTGACTGGGATGGACGTGAACGACTGGAAGGCCTTCACCACCGCTCTGGGGTTTAAAGCGCCGCTGCGTTCGCCTGCCTCTATTTCCGCGAGCATCCGCTCTAATCGGTCCTTGGCTTCTCGGATAAGCATGCCCTGATTATCCACGAGGAAATTGTCACGGCCAGAGACTGCACCAAAACGACCACCTCAACCAGATAAAGCAACTCATCGCCAAAGATAGGGTTGAGGCCCACCAGATCTGATGCCCGTAAGCCGGTCCTTCACCGCACACAGCCCACTCAATCAGCAGCGGTGGTCCGCCGACTACACCCCGTTCGTCGATGATTAGGCAGCTGTTCCAGGGGCTTGGAGCGACATTGTGGTGGAGGTGTGCGCTTGGGAAGGTTCCTTATCTGTGGCAGCCACAAACCACCGTTCATGAGACAGATCGAGCACAATCCGCCAAGAACGGCGTTTCGCGTCTCGTAAGCCGTGTCCGCAATCTATGTATCAGGAGCTGCGTTTGCGTTACATTTGAGCATGGCTTTGATCGGATACGCCCGGGTATCCACACGGGATCAACATACGGAAGCGCAAACGGACGTCCTGGAGGCTGCCGGGTGCGAGAAGGTCTTTGTTGACCACGCCTCCGGTACGCTCGCGCGGCGTCCGGCTCTTGACCAGATGCTTGAGTATGTCCGTGAGGGCGACACCTTGGTTGTGACAAAGCTGGATCGGCTGGGTCGTTCGGTCAGGAATCTGAAACAGATCGCCGAGGAACTTCAAGAACGCAGCATCGGTCTGCGCGCACTGTCTCAAGGGATCGATACGACAACACCCGGCGGCCGGCTCTTCTTCCACATGCTCGCAGCGATCGCAGAGTTCGAACATGATCTGATCGTGGAACGAACCCATGATGGTCTTGCCGCCGCACGGGCACGCGGTCGTAAAGGTGGCCGTAAGTTCAAGATGACGGCAACCAAGATTTCCCAGGCTCGGGCCATGTACGACGCTGGCGGCCACACGGTGCAAGAGATTGCCGACACGTTCGGCGTTTCCCGGCCAACCATTTACCGGCATCTGCAGTCCTCGGCGGGCGCGCCGGGAGCGGTGCGGTAAGCAAGGGGCATGCGCGGTGTCACGGCGAAGGTTCACAGCCGAAGACCGCGCGATCCTGCTGCGCCGGCATTTGGATGAGGGGATCCCGCTCACCCGGCTGGCCGCCGATTTCGGCATTCCCGTCCGCACACTCAGCCGCTGGATGTCCCAATATCGCGCCAACGGAACTGTCGAAAGCCTGGAACGCCGGCCCAGGTCGGATCGTGGCAAACGTGCCATTCCGCAAGACCTCATTGAAGCAATCGAAGGACTGGCGCTCCGGCGACCCGCTCCGACAGCTGCGTTCATCCATCGCCGGATCGCCGACATAGCCTCAGCCCGCGGCCACCCCGTCCCTGGATACTCCACCGTCCGGGCTGTGATTGCGGGCATCGATCCAGGATTGAAGATGCTCGCCCACCACGGAGACGCCGCGTACCGGGACACCTTCGAACTGGTCTACCGCCGCGACGCGACCCGGCCCAACGAGCAATGGCAGGCCGACCACACACTCCTCGATCTCGAAATCATCGACCCAAAAGGCCACGCCGTTCGGCCGTGGCTGACCATCATCCTTGACGACTACTCCCGGGCCGCCGCTGGCTACACAGTCTTCGTCGGCGCACCCAGTGCGGAGCGAACAGCCTTGGCACTCCACCAAGCCATCCGAGGAAAGACAAACCCCTCATGGCCAGTGATGGGACTACCGGACATGCTTTACAGCGACCACGGCAGCGATTTCACCTCTGCCCGTTTGGAACGCGTCTGCCTCGATACCCACATCCAGCTGATCCATTCCAAAACCGGTGTACCCCAAGGTCGCGGGAAGATAGAACGCTTCTAGCTCACCATCACTACCGAACTGCTGCCGTACCTTCCTGGTTACATCCCGCACGGCACACGTGGCCGACCAAGCCGGCCAGCTGAGCTGACGCTGGAGCATCTCGATCAGATCCTTGAGAAGTTCATCGTCACCGAATACAACCATCGCCCTCACTCATCCACGAACCAGGCCCCGGCCGAAAGATGGTCTGCATCAGGATTCATCCCGAGAACACCGGAGCACCCGGAAGACCTCGATCTGCTGCTGTTGACCGTGGCTGCAGCCAGAAAGGTGCAACGCGATGGCATCCGGTTCGCGTCCACTCGCTACGTTTCCCCAGTACTGGCCGCCTATGTCGGCGAAAACGTCACTGTCCGATACGACCCGCGCGACGCAGGTGAAATCCGTGTCTACTTCAACGACGAATTTCTTTGCCGCGCCATAGCCCCCGAGCTGGCGAGCGAGTCGATAACACTCGAGCAACTACAAAACGCCAGAACACAAAGACGACGCGAGCTCAAACAGCAGCTACGGGAACGACGAAGCCTGGCCGATGCCCTCCCAGCCGATACCCGCTACACCCCTTCAACCAACGCGGTCATTCCAATCGCCGACGACCCGGCACACGCCACCGAACCCACCCCACAACACAAGCTGCGTGTATATGAAACCGATTAGACCCATCAAGATGACACTGCTGGATGGAAAAGACGACGGCAGAAGGTTCCTCTCCGACAAGTTCGGTGAAATCAACAGCGCAGCCCCACCGCCGCCAGCAGATAAACCTGCCTTCCTGGCCACCAGAGAACACCGACGCTTCACCGAGTTCGCCAACACGGTCCGTCGCCACCGCTACATCGGTCTCTGCTGGGGACCAGCCGGCGTCGGCAAAACACTCTCGGCACGTCACTACGCAGCAGTGGATGAATGGGATGCCTGGCAAGCCACACTCACCGAGGAAGCCCAACCCGTCCCGCAAAGAATCCTTGACGCGCGGACTGCCTTCTACACACCCACAGTCGCAGCGACCGTGCGGCAGATCGACCAGGGACTACCCACTGCCTGCCAACAGATCTCCTACGCAGTGGACTACGCCGAACACGGAGTCATAGACCCCTTCCTACACACCGAATCCCGATCCAGCGCACACACCCAACTCCTCATCATCGACGAAGCCGACCGCCTCAAAGCCACAGGCCTGGAACAAGTACGGGACTACTACGACCGCCACACCATGGGAGTAATCCTCATCGGCATGCCCGGAATCGAAAAACGGCTTGCCCGTTACCCCCAGCTCTACAGCCGAATCGGGTTCGCCCACGAATTCCGGCCACTTACCACCGACGAGCTCACGGCAGTACTCTCACAACGGATCCCTTCAGGCCCCCAAAACCCAGATGAAAACCTCGGATACACAACAGCAGTCGCGACAATCGCCAGAATAACGGGCGGCAACTTCCGACTCGTCGACCGGCTCCTAACCCAAGTACACCGCATCCAAACACTCAACCACGTCGACGCGCTAACCCCCGAGGTCGTCGACGCAGCACGAGAAACACTCCTGATCGGCCACTAAGCTCAACAAGTTCCAAGCCAAATAGCGCTGCGGTTCACAACTCAATTTGGGACGGGCAGTGTTCATGTACGTTTAGCCCGTACGCTGAAAATGTACGCCGGGGTGCCCTATACGTTCAGTTGATGCCGAGGAAAGTTCGGTACAGGTTCATCCGTTTTGGACGCGCCAGTGAAGGTCATCTTCTTCCTTGCGCCATTGTGCGAAATGCACGAGTCTTATGGGCTGCCGTCGTTCTTGAACTTGCCATGCTCCCAGACTGTGGAGGGCATGTTCGATGTAGGTGCGGGCCAGATCCCACCAGTATCCATCAAAGGGACGCATGGGTCGGCTTTCGGCCTCGGGATCCACGGCAATTGCTGCCGGGGAGCCGAAGCAGTTCGCAAGAGCCTGGCGGACACTGATGCGCAGGTGCTTGGTCCCCGGGGGCAGTGTGGGCTCCCAACGTTGGCATTCCCGTTCGAAATCATGCATGACGTCACTAATCTCAGAAGCAGAGTGAAGTCGGGTATCTGCATGTTCAAGCAGGAGCCGCACGGGCTGCAGCGCTTCAATCACCTTATCGACAGCACGAACCTGCGCGTCTTGCGAGAGTCGGCGTCGCTGATGCAGCTCGCCCCGGACGAGCGCAAGGGCCGATAGGAGCACAGCTGCAACAGCTACCCAGAATTCCGGATCCATGGTGCGACTGTACTTGTCGGGCTAGGGATCTGCGCGTCTCGAGGCTCGATGCATTTTGATGGTCGGCCCGTCGGGCAAAGTCTCACTGCGCCGTTGCATCAAGAACGAATCTATAAGGACCAGGGAATCAGCGGGACCCCGGTCACCCGTCCAGAGCTGGATCGGATGCTGGACCGACTCGGTGAGGGCGATGAATTCGTGGTGTGGAAGTTGGACCGTTTGGGCCGCAATACTCGTCACTTGCTCGAGCTCCTAGATGACTTCAAGGCGAAGGGAATTAAGATCCGTTCCCTAAGGGTTGGCATCGCCGCTCACCCGGCAAGCGAGGTCGGGGGAGCGATGGCCCAGGCAATGGTCACCATCATCTCCGCCTTCGCCCAACTTGAACGAGACTAGCTTTCCGAACGCACTAAAGCCGGCATGGCGGCAGCAGCTGCAAACGGAAGGAAAGCAGGATGCCGGGAGATCACCACAGACCACGAGAAGGTCAAGAGGGCGCATGAACTGAAAGCTCGGGGCCTCATGCCATCGGACATCGGACAGATCATCGGAGCTAGCCGTGCCACCGTATACCGCTACCTGGCCATGGAGTCTTAGCGTCTGCGACTCCCCCTACCAAGAGTACTTCCACCAAATGAACATCACTGGATTGAGTTATCCTCCACCGGTGATTGGGTGGTCAAGAGTCGTCTGGTGGCAGACTGCCGGTGTCCTCCTAGCGGAATTTCCTGGGTACATGCGCAGCGCTTTGACAGTGTGACATTTTAGATAATATTCTCAGTCTATGATTACTGACTCTGTCACCGAGATGCTTGAGCAGGTTGCGTTTGAAATCCGCGAAGTTTACGAAGAACGCGGCCACAACGTGGACTCGGCCTTGGGTCAGGATTCGGCATTTAGGGAATCCGGACGTAGCCGTTCTTCGCTCAGCCGTGATCTCATCGCGGAAGCATTTGTCGCTGGCGCGTCTCGCGTGGGGTTCGATCTCGACTCCGGGGCTTGGGGAGCTAAGCAGTTCCGGGCAACCCTGGGCCACTCGTTCGGGTTATTCCGCCTGAAGAAGGCAGAAAAGACAGCAAACGGTTCTTACAGGGTCGTCACCAGCAGTTCTTCTTCGTGGGGAGAAACTGATGAGTACACCCTGATTGCTGAAGAGCCCTACGTACTTGGGTACACGCTCAGCAATAACCAGATTGACGACATCTTTTTCGCCAAGGTCAACGGAGTAACCGAAGGCAATCCGGGCGAACTTGTCCTTGGCCGTGCAGTGCTTCTCGGTGGCCGGGGCCCTATCGGTGGTGGATCGTTCGAGCCTGTAGTGGATGACGACCTTCCCGGATTCGACGAGATCGAATCCGACGACTCAGCTTCAGGTGCCGCATGATCCGGTGCTTGGGGCGACTTGTAGTGTGGTCAAGGTAATGAGTGGTCAGGTAATGGATATTCAAAGTGTGGGAAATCGAGTTCGGCGGCTGCGCTTAGCGTCCGGACTTGGGCAAGTGGAATTAGCCGAGCGTATTGGAATAGCGTCTGGCACGGTTTCGATGATCGAGACCGGGGCGCTACCACTTCCTGATGCTCATGTGGGCCAACTTGCCCACACCCTAGGGGTGACGGAGTCTTACCTTCTTCGGCATCGAGCTGAGCCAGCAACCACTCGCCCATTACTGCGCGCCTACGCCGATGCGCCAAAGAAATTGGTCGACACGTTGTCTTCGGACATAGTTACCGCTGTTGAGGCGATAGAGGATCTCTCGCTGAAGCGCGTCCCTGACGCACTTCTTTACTATGACGAGGACTTGAACGACGATGACGCCATTGAGCGCTTTGCTGGCGAGATCAGAACCCGTGCAGGGCTGTCTGCACACGGGATCGTCGATAGTGCAATTCGTTCAGCAGAGCGGCTCGGTTGTCTAGTCCTACCTATGGACAGTGAACTCGGGCGCCATCTTGGCATGTCGATGCGGGTGGACGACGTGCCCGTGCTTCGCGTAAGTAGATCTTCTCTGAGCCATGAACACGCGGTCCCAGGTGACCGCCAACGATTCACGGTCGCTCACGAGCTTGGCCATCTGGTCCTTCATCATGCTTCCCCCCAGCCAGCCAACCCCGCGGCAGCAACGAAGATGGAACGCGAAGCTCATCGATTCGCGTCGGCGTTTCTGACACCAGGGGACGCGGTCGTCGATGATCTCGCAGCGTTAGGCGGCAGAGTCACCCTCTCCAACCTTGCAAGACTCAAGGAGAAGTGGGGACTTTCGATCAAAGCATTCGTCGTTCGATTCCAGCAGCTCGGAGTGATCGATGACGATCAGGCGCGAAGCCTCTACAAACAGATCTCTGCGCGCAAATGGAACAAGCAAGAACCCGTCAGCGTGGCAAACGAATCTGCTGTCTGGATCCGGCGGGCAATCGACAAACAATTCCCAGGTTCCAATGATCTAGTCGGTGCCGCTGCTCACCACAGTGGTCTAGACAGGAAGTACTTTCATTCGTGGATGGACTGGAGTCCAGAGGCGTCCAGTTCAAAGGACCTAGTTAGCCTGGCTGCCGTTCGCGAACGGAAGCGCACTGAAGTAGGCAAATCAAAGATGGTTAGGAAGGTAAGCAGCATGGCAAAGGGTGACATCAGTACATATAACGAGGACGGCGTTTGGAAATCCAAGGTCGAGGGGAGCTCGCGTGCCGCTCACACGGGCGGCACAAAAGCAGAACAACAGGCCATAGGGAGAGACATGGCTCGTCATCGCGGAGTTGAGCACACAATCCGCAATCTCAACGGACAGATCGGTGGGAAGAATTCATACGGAAACGACCCCAACCCGCCAAAGGGGTAACGCGAAACAGCAGTGTTGAGCGCCGGTTCTGACTGATGGCCCGCGGCACTCAAGTTAACCGCTATCCAACGTAAAAGAAGGAGACCGGAGGGGTCTCCTTCTTTTACTGCCCGGGAATCTTCAGGGACTTTTGTGATTCCGTCTTTGAGGCCATCAATTGCGGAACAGGCTTCAGAATATGACGCTCTCAACGAAGACGGTACAAGCTGGTGGACCAAGCAATGGCAGGGCAGAAGCCTGCATGCTCTATCAACCAAAGAGCCAGACAACCAAGAGTAAGAGCCCGCGGTGGCCTAGTCCGATGCCGGTAGCTGCTTCGTGAGGATCACTGATGGATTATGAGACGGAAGTCGATGCATACGGGATGCCGGTTGCTGCTTTTGGCGATCGCGTCCCTTCGGGCTTCTACGAGGTTCTTGGCCGGATTCTTTCGGCTCACGGGAGGATCGAGTATCTGAAGGAACGCCTCAGTCACCTTCCGGCCGATGAAACGATGGGAGTCAGGAAAGTTGAACAGTTCCGCTGCAGGGTCCGCTCAGAGCAAGCCGCCAGGAATACGATCGTTCATTCCCGCTGGGTGTTCGGAGCCCACGAGACCAACCCTGGCGTCATACTCGCTCTGCGTTACAAAACCAGGCAGAACACACCTGGTGACGTTGCAACGGTTTCAATCGAAGACGTCCCCGAGAGCGATAGAAAGCAGATCATCGAACAATTCACACTTGAGCATCTGAAGAAGATTTTAGCGAGCAGTATCGTGACGATGCGCATTGGCGAGCAGGCATACGCCGACGTCATGCATCAGTGGGCTATCCAACAGGCCGATACTGAATCGCGGTCGGGTCCGGGAGACTACGACGGAACTGGTGCCTAGAAATCGGGGTTCAGGACTGAGTCCAAAACACGGTGGCGAGCACCAAGTAAGAGACGCTGATCGGGAGAAGGCTTCTTTAGCCTCCTCCCGACAACCGGAGCCAGCCATCTCGTCTCTGCCCATCAGTCTGGCCGTGTGCACGGACAACGACGCCCGCGGGCCGGAGCTAACCTGCACTTCAGTGTCTATACTGAGTTCTCAGCTCCCGGAAACCTGGCTTCCTGGGCTAACGAACTCCACCATGTTTTGGTCGTAAAAACCGCAAAACCCGTCCGAAGGGAACCGAACGCCTACACAATAGACGGCGTGCACGGATCCAAAGTTGTGGCCTGGATGCACCACTTCTCCCAGCTCGTCCCTCCCAATGACCTTCACTAGCCGGCGTGTTTCCTCTGTTGTTATGTATGCGCTCATTCCCACATTCTCGAGAATTCTCAATTGAAGGTGTGGGATGTTCGATCGCTGTCGGTGTGTCCGTCTTACGCTGCCGGAGATGTTGTGGGGCAGCATGTGAAGACCGACAACCGACCCCCTAGCAGGCTGCACGATGCGACAAATGGTGCCGTGAAAAGGTCCCATTTACCCCCGAAAATCAGAGTCTGAACCGTACCCAAAGTTGTCTCGGTAACAGGGACTGTTGCATGACTTTTGGGACTACATACGGGTCGGGTAAGTTCGCGGGATTTCGCGGATTCGGATGGGTGGAGGTGTCCCAGGGCAGTTTCCCACTTCTAAGGAAGTGGGACACCATAGGCACGTATGCGGTAAGGGGCAGGCCTCTACGCCAACCCTTGGTGATGCCGGGCTTCTCGGACAACCTCCCTCGCGCACCGGATGAAGTTTTCGGTGATGGTTTCCGTGCCGCCGGCGCGGCTGACCATCGATAGCTCCACCAGGTCGACGGGCTGGGATAGCTCCCGTGCGATGTAGCCGGCGCTGGTATCGGCATTGGTGGAGGAGTTCGGGGCAAGAGTAACCCCCAATCCACAACCAACCATCGCGAGCTGTGATTGGATGGAGTTTGCGAAGTGCTTAGCGTTCGGACTGAAACCTGCTTGGCGGCAGGCCGCGACCATTTCGTCGTGGTAGTCAGGCGAAATCGCCCGGGGAAGCCACACCCAATTCTCATCTTGAACACTGGCCAATTCCACCGGCCCGCCTTCCAAGGCCAGAGGATGGGTGGGTGGCAAAGCCAGAACGAACCGGTCCCGCCGCAGCGGAATGGACTTCAGCCCTTTGCCGGATCCGCCCTGCCGGATGATCGCAACGTCCAACTCCCGCCTGAGTAGCTTGTCACGGCCAAGGTGGCTATCGATTTCGAAGACTTCCAACTCCACCCCTGGCCATTCACTCATAAATAAGCTGATGACTTCCGGCAGAACGCGCTGAAACGCGGACGTCACGGACCCCACGCGCAGCGTGCCGGCCATACCGGACTTGGCTTGTGTTGCTACTTCTTCTGCCCGCTGGGATGCCTGCACCAGGCGGCGGCATTCCTCAATGAAGAGCTTGCCGGCTTCCGTCAGCGCGACTGATCGGCTGGATCGGGTCAGCAGTTCGGTTCCTATCTGTCGTTCCAATTGGAGGATCGCTTGGCTCAGCGGCGGTTGTGACATCGACAAGCGCTCCGCCGCGCGGCCGAAGTGCAGCTCTTCAGCAACCGCAAGAAAGTACCTGGCCTGTCGCACTTCAATCATCGAGTCGTAAAACCTCTTTCAGCTAAACCTAATCAGACCTTCACTATATAGACGCGGTCCGTTGTACTGGAAGCATGACTTCCCGAACAAACCTCTTGGAGCACTACGCGGCCCTTGATGCAGCCGCCGTTTCGGACGCGCTGGACGCCCTCGGCCTGCCCCCTGGACAGGCAGGCTTCGTCCCGGTGTGGGGGACTCCGAAGATCGTCGGCTTCGCCGTGACCGTCCAGCTTGAACCGCATGTCCCCGGCCCGTCCGGCGCCCACATCGGAGCCACCGCAGTCGCCGAAGCCGATGACACGAACGTCATCGTTGTCGCCAACGATGGCCGCACCGATGTTTCGTGCTGGGGCGGGCTGCTGAGCCTCGGCGCATCCCTGAACGGGGTCCGCGGTGTGGTGGCCGACGGTGCCTGCCGCGACGTCCACGAAGCACGCGAAATCGGCTTCCCCGTCTTCGCGAAGGGCAGCATTCCCGCCACAGCCCGTGGCCGCTTGCAGCAACGCTCCACCGGTCAGCCCGTCCAACTCGGCGGAGTAACAGTCAGCCCCGGAGACCTTGTCTTGGCTGATGAGACCGGCGTCGTCGTGGTCCCCGCCAGCCACCTCGAAGCCGCTCTCGAACACGCCCAAGGAGTCGCCGCCCGCGAACAAGCCATCGCCGCCGACCTGCGCGACGGTGTCGCACTCCATGAAGCCATGCGCGATGCGCGCCTGGCAGGAATCACCGAGGAACACTAATGAGCACCACTACCCACACCACCGTCATCGAACGCTTGGCAGCACTGCCCACGGCGTCCATCTCCGACGCCATGGACGCCCTCGGCATCCACGGCACCCTCCACGGCATCGCCGGATTGACCTACGACTTCCGTGCCACCGGACCTGCCTTCACTGTCCAGTACGCACCGGCAGGGGAGACCCGGGGCAGCGTTGGCGACTTCCTGGACGACGTCCCGCCGGGAGCTGTCATCGTGATCGACAACCAGGCACGCACCGAGGTCACCGTCTGGGGCGGAATCATGACCGAAGTCGCAGCAAACCGGGGCATCGCCGGAACCGTCATCAACGGCGTCTGCCGTGACATTTCCACATCCCTGCAGCAGAACTACCCGCTCTTTAGCCGGGGCAAGTTCATGCGTACCGGCAAAGACCGCGTCCAGCTCGTCGCCGTCCAGACCGAGCTGACCATCAACGACGTCACCGTCAAACCTTCCGACATCATCTGCGCAGACGCCGACGGGGCTCTTGCCGTTCCCGCCAACCGTGCTGCCGAAGTAGCAACCCTTGCCGAGAAGATCGAGGACACCGAAAACCGCATCGTCGCCGCAGTCAAGGCAGGATCGACCCTGGTCCAGGCCCGCAAAGACCTCGGCTACCACGACCTCCAGTGGGGCAACAAGTGACCAACGCAGCCCGCGGGCACTCCTCCGCGACCCTCTACGAAGCCTCCAAACTGCCGTGTGCCTGCGACCCCGGCATCAAACCGGCTTGGCGTGGCGCCAGAGTCGCCGGGCCCGCCTTCACCGTCCGCGGCGTTGGAGGAGACAACCTGGCCCTGCACCACGCCGTGCTCAACGCACCTGCCGGCAGCGTCCTGGTCGTGGACATGCAAGGGGCCGAACACGGCCACTGGGGCGAGATCCTCGCGGCCGCAGCCCAGCACCGGGGCATCCTCGGCCTGGTCATCGACGGCGGTGTTCGCGACACCGACGAAATGGCAGAAATGGACTTCCCCGTCTTCTCCCGCTGCGTCACCGTCGTTGGCACAGCCAAGGATTACGCGGGCGACTTCACCTCACCGGTCCGCGTCGGGGGTCTCACCGTCCGCCCAGGGGACCTGGTGGTGGGCGACGCCGACGGCGTTGTGGTCCTGCCACGCGACGCAGTCGACGCGGTCCTGGACAAAGCCGACCAACGGGTCGCCGATGAACAGCGCATCCTCGCAGAGATCCGCGACGGCAAGTCCACACTTGAGCTCTACTCGCTCTGACCGGAAGTACACATGACCATCACCTACTCACCACAGCTGGGCGCTCCTGAACGGATCGCCGCCTCAAGCCGCCGCCCCGCCACCTTGGGCGCGGCACCCCAGGGCACCATCTCACTAGCCATGGGAGAGCCCGACGCCGGAACACCCACCCCGATCATCGATGCTGCCGTGCAGTCCCTGGCCAAGGGACGCACCCGGTACTCGCCGATGACCGGTGCCCCGGCCTTACGGGAGGTGCTCGCGCGGAAGATCTCCGCCGGGCACCCCCGTCCCACCACTGCGGAGGAGGTGGTGCTGACCCATGGTGGCAGCGCCGGGCTCGCTGCCACCATGCTGGCGTTGGTTCAGCCGGGCGAGAAAGTGCTAATCCCGGAGCCGACGTACTCCCTGTATGCGGACCATGCAGCGATGATCGGCGCCGACGTTGTCTGGATCGCACCCCTTGCGGACGGTTCGCTCGATATCGAAGCACTCCGGCGTGAAGCACCCGGGGCGCGGATGGTCATCCTGTGCAACCCCGGAAACCCGACCGGACGGGTCTACTCCGAAGCCGAACTGGCAGGGGTGGAGACTGTTCTCGCCGACCATCCCGGGCTGCTGATGCTCTCCGATGAAGCCTACGGAAGCATCGTCTTCGACGGACTTCCGTTCGTCTCCGCTCTGGACCTTCAGAACGTCTCGTCGCAGGTGGTGTACTGCAGCACACTCTCCAAGACCTACGCCATGACCGGATGGCGGCTGGGCTACGTTGTGACACCACCGGCGCTTGCGGCGAAAATCAACCTCATCCACCGCACCTTCAATGGGCCTCTGAACACCTTTGTCCAGGATGCGGCGCTTACCGCACTGGAAACCCCTGAAGCGGACCTTGCCATGTTGACGGCTTCGTACCAGGAGCGCCGTGACCTGGTCCAAAATGCACTGAGCGGGATCCCCGGTGTCCGGATGCTCGCCCCCCAGGGAGCGTTCTACGCCTTCCCGCGCGTCACCACCTCGCTGACCTCAGACCAGATGGTGGCCCGGTTCGCCGAAGCTGGCGTGCTGGTCCGCTCGGGCAGCGAATTCGGGCCCTCCGGTGAAGGGCACGTACGGCTGTCCTTCGCCACCGACATCGCAAGCCTTGAAGAAGGGCTGCGCCGGTTTGCTGCGGCCGTGAAGGCCTTCCCGTGACAACCCCGCCGCGTCCGGGCACCCCGGTGTCCGGTCTCGGCCTGCCCGCCCGCGCCGAAAATGCACTGGCCAGGCACGGCATCACAACCCTTGAAGTTCTGGCCACATGGTCCCGTCAGGAATTGTTGGCCCAAGTCGTTGGCCTGGGCAACAACTCACTTGACCTCATCGAAGGGGCCCTGAGGAATAGAGGACTCTCCTTGGCCGCACTCGATACAGCGAAGCTGTATCAGCTTGCTATGGCGAGCACCAACCGGCGCCATGTCGCCAACCACCACGCGTGGGCAGTCTCAGCTGAGACGCCAACGCGCCCCTGAAGCAAAACCCCAACAGAGGAGACAGACACGTGCCCGGGTTGACCAAACTTGAACCCTTCACCCTCCCGCTCACCATCGAAAACGTTCAGGTCGAAGTCGCTGGTATGTTCCGCAACGGCACAGGCGTGCCGTTGGTGTTTCTCCACGGTTTTGGTTCCACCAAGGAAGACTACGCCGACGTAATCCAACAGCCGGGACTCGCCGACCGTCCCGTTCTGGCCTATGACGCCCCGGGCTGCGGAGCAACCGTGTGCTCGGATTTGGACGCGATTTCCGTGCGCTTCCTCGTGGCCGTCGCCGAGGCTGTCCTTGCCGCCCGGGGCATCGAACGCTTCCATCTCATCGGCCACTCCATGGGCGGTCTTACCTCACTGCTGCTGGCGGATCGGGACCCGGCCAGGGTTGTCAGTTTCGCTGACATCGAAGGCAACGTCGCGCCCGAGGACTGCTTCCTGAGCCGGCAGATCATCAGTCACTCCCACCCTGACCCGGAAGGTTTCTTCAAGGACTTCCAAGACCGTGTGTGGGGATCCCGCTTCTACTCAAGCGCCCTTTACGCCGCCAGTCTTCCCCACAAGGTAAGGCCCGGCGCTGTGCGTCCCATCTTCGAGTCCATGGTGGATTTGTCCGACAACGGGAACCTCCTGGACCGGTTCCTGGCCCTGCCGTTTCCCCGGATGTACATGTACGGGGTGCAGAACAACACGCTGTCTTATCTGCCGGCCCTTGCCGAAAAAGGCGTCGAGCTCGCCGAGATTTCCCACAGCGGTCATTTCCCCATGTACTCGAACGCACCGGAGATGTGGGCACGGCTTGAAGCATTCTTTCACTCGAGCGAGCAGGCATGAAGCGCCGTGATGATCCGCCGCGGCAGTTCCGTCGCCATGATGACTGGACGGCCCTGATCGGCGGTTATGTCCAGGTCCGGCACAACGGAGTCCCTGTCCAAAACGGAATCGTCGAGCACGCCATGGCTGACTCCTCAACACTCTGGCTCCAAAGCAACGGCGTGCAACCCCGCCGCGCCTTCGCCCGCAACGAGGGATACGAGGTCTGGATCAGCCCACGGGACCTCCAGCTCCGCACACCCCGGGCTGGCGTTTCCAGCATCTAACCCGCGCTCCCGTCCCGTCCCGATCGTGACGGAGTTGCTCATCCAGCCGCACGAAGGGGTGCGGCTTTGTTCCTATGGAGAAAACATGAAAATACCCTCACGCGACCGCGCCGACGAGCTCGAAAACGAAAGAGAGCGCACCGGCGACGTAGCCGCAGCTGTCCGCGACTTCTCAAGCGAAGAGCACGGCTACCACAAAGCGCTCAAACCCCGGCAAATCCAGATGATCGCCATCGGTGGGGCCATCGGAACCGGTCTGTTCATGGGAGCCGGCGCCCGCCTCAATGGCAGTGGCCCTGCCCTGGTTCTGGTTTATGCCCTGTGTGGTTTCTTCGGATTCATGATCCTTCGGGCCCTCGGTGAACTTGTCCTCCATCGGCCCTCGTCGGGCTCCTTCGTTTCCTACGCCAGGGAGTTCTACGGCGAAAAAATGGCGTACGCAGCCGGGTGGCTCTACTTCCTGAACTGGGCCATGACCTCGATCGTGGACGTCACCGCGGCGGCCCTGTACCTGAAATTCTGGGCGCCCTACTGGCAGCCCCTCCGTGAGACACCCCAGTGGCTGCTGGCCCTGATTGCCCTTGTCGTGGTGCTGTCACTGAACCTGGTATCGGTGAAACTGTTCGGCGAGATGGAGTTCTGGTTCGCGCTGGTCAAAGTCATCGCACTGGTGACTTTCCTCGTGGTCGGTGTCGTGTTCCTTCTCAGCGGTGCCGCGACCGATGTTGGACCCACAGGGCTTGCGGTCTTCACCGACAATGGCGGCTTTTTCCCCAATGGAGGCCTCGCTCCTCTTCTCGCCGCCAGCGGGGTCATATTCGCCTATGCAGGCATTGAGCTGATCGGCACTGCAGCCGGTGAAACCAAAGACCCAGAAAAGGTCATGCCCAAAGCCATCAACAGCATCGTCTTCCGCATCGCTGTCTTCTACGTGGGATCGGTGCTGCTGCTTTCCCTCCTGCTGCCTTTCACCGCCTACAAAGGGGGTGAGTCCCCGTTCGTTACGTTCTTCTCCCACCTTGGGGACCCCAGCGCAGGAGCCACCGCGGCGACGATCATGAACTTCGTCGTTCTCACCTCCGCCCTATCCAGCCTCAATGCAGGGCTGTACTCGACCGGCCGGATTCTGCGTTCCATGGCCGTCAACCGCTCCGCACCCAAGTTCTCCGGCAGAATGAACAGCAGGGGAGTGCCCTACGGGGGAATCCTCTTCACCACGGTCGTTGCACTGCTCGGCATCGGCTTGAACGCACTGGTGCCCTCGCAGGCGTTCGAGATCGTGCTGGAGATTTCCGCCCTGGGCATCATCGGGTGCTGGGCCACCATCATTCTTTGCCAGATGAAGCTGCACCGGATGTCCCGGGATGGTCTTATCAAACGCCCGGCGTTCAGGCTCTTCGGCGCGCCCTACACCGCCTACCTGACGCTGGCCTTCCTGCTGTTCGTACTGGGTTCCATGGCCTTTTCCGAGACCGGCCGATGGGTGCTGGCCTCGCTGCTTGTCCTCATCCCGGCACTGGTCATCGGGTGGTTTGCTGCCCGTGACGGCATCCGTGCAGCAGCCAAAGAACGCGACGGATATACGGGCAGCCTCCCTGTGATCGCCAACCGTCCGGTCATGGACCATGCAGCCAACAGGGAACGGTGATGAAAGGCCTGGGGCGTGAAAAGCTGCGGCCATCGACAGTTCTCATTCGCACCGGTGATCACGCCCCGGTCAGCGGTTGGTGGCGGCCCGATGGTGAGACCACACCGTTTCGGCATGTGCCTGAAGGAGTGCTGATGCCGCCGCTCCGGGGCCGCCAGGTTGCTTGGAAGCTGGAGTTGAAAACAGCTGAACATCCGGGGGGCGACTGCGCTGAGCGGCCCTGACATGAAGGCCGGCGGCAGGCGTTGCCCGCCGCCGGCCTTCTCTCATTAGCGCGCTTTGCACTAATCGCCCAGCAGCGATTTGCGGGTGCATTCCAGGTGGGCTTCCACGGCCGCCAGGGCGGCATTGGAGTCGCCACTGGCCAGTGCATCAAGGATCGTCTGATGCTCGGAGATGACTTCCAAGGCACGGGGACTCCCGTCCTTCACAGCCCGCACGCCGATGCGGAGCTGCCGGTTCCTTAGAGAGGCATAAAAGTCCGCGAGGACCTTGTTGCCGGCGGCTGCGATGATCATGGTGTGAAAGTCGGTATCAAGTTCAATGAACCGGTGGGAGTCGGTGATTGCGGTTGCTTGTTCCTGCTGGATCCCGCGGAGCCGCTCAAGGGTTAGTGCGTCGAGCCGGGGTTTCGCGGTAACCGCCCAACCTTCAACAAGGCCACGTGCCTGCAGGTTCGCGCGGATCTCCGCATCGGTGACAAGGGGCACGTAGGCCCCCTTGTGGGGAACACGCCGAATAAGGCCTTCGGCTTCCAGTCTCAACAGCGCTTCCCTTACGGGGGTTCGGGAGGTGCCCGTGGCTTTAGCCAGGGCCGCTTCGTTGAGGAAGCTCTCTTCCTCGGCGGGGATCCCGGCAATGAAGTTGGTCAGCCAGCGGTAGGCAACGTCCGCGGAGGCCACATTGAGGGAGCGGTCCTGATGCATGCATGCCTCTCCAGACGGAGCACAAAAGCCCATCTCTCACCCGGAAACGAGCGCCGGATGCCGGTTGGTACGTGGTGCTTCAGATCTCAGACAAACCCGAGGCGGTGGTGCGGATATGGCTGACAAGTGCCGCTTTCGCTTGTTCGATGTCGCCCGATTCAAGACCATCGACAATGGCCTGGTGTTCGGTGATGACTGCTGCCTGCCGCGCCGGGGTGTTCATCAATGCGCGGACGCCGATACGTACGTGGCGGGCGCGCAGGTCCGTGTAGGCCTTCGTCATCAAGGTGTTCCCGACCGCCCGGACCAGTGCGATATGAAACTCGCTGTCCCAGTCAACGAACTCACGTTCATGACCTGCATCAGAGCACTCGGATTGATGTTTCAGCGCAAGCTTCATCGCGTCCAGAGGCACACTGCCGCGCTGGATGACGGCCTCTGCTGCGGTGGTCTCAAGGACCGTCCGGAACTCCAGGGCTTCACTGATCTCCTGGCGCGTGACCGGAGGTATGTAGGCGCCGTGCCGGGGAACCAACTGCAGCAACCCCTCCGAGGCCAACAAAAGGAAAGCCTCCCGCACAGGAGTCCGCGACGTGCCGCCGACCTGCTCGGCGACCTGCTCCTCAGTCAGAAAGCTGCCATGGTAGGCGGGATCGGGCAGGATGACATCTCGGATGAAGTCGTAGACTCGGTCACGATTGGACTGTGTTGGCGTGGGCATGGTTTCAGTATACGCTCCGCATACATAGAACTGGGGAACTGCGGGGCGCGCCTAGTGGGCGCGCCCCGCCCTATCCACGGACTACCCGATTGGCGTCGCCATGGGAACAACGTCGTAGGCGAGGCTGATGGTGCGCCCCAGGACCGGGTCTCCCAGCTCGGCCCGCCAGCCATCGGCGAACTGATTGACGCCTTCGATCATGTTCACGGTCCCGGAAATCAGCACCGTGCCGGGGCTGAGCAGCTCGCGTTCCTTCAGGACTTCCACCCAGTGCGAAGGCGGAAGCAGATCGCCAAGGGTGGCGGTCTGGATCTTCTCTTCTGCGCCGTCGTTGGTGACCCACGCCGTAAGCGTGAGTTGGTCCAGATGGTCCTCGACCTCCTGAAGGAGCCAGGCATCTGTTGCCAGAACGTCGGGAGAGGCGTTCTTGGACCAGGCGATTCCGTGTACTTCCAGCTCACGGTCCGTGTGGTCGCAGGCCAGTGTCAGAAGGATGCGGCCGCCCTCGGCCACCACGATGGCCCATTCCACTTCGCCGGAAGTCTTGCCGTGCTGAACGGGCACGACAGTGGTCTGTTGTGCCAGGTAGGGGGAAACGGGGTACATCGTGGGGGTTTCCGTCGGGGCCGGCACGCCCAGCAGGGCCAGTTCTTCGATGTGGGCCCGGACGTGCTCCTGATGACGGCCTGCATATCCGCCGTTCAACAGGTGGGTGACCTCAACGTCGACGATTTCACCATCGGGGAGGCTGAACTTCAGTGACATGGGAGCTCCTAGATATTTCAAAAGGGGGTATTGCTGCGATCTGCATCACAGTATAGTGTGAGTATACACAGCCCATACGCTTCTGTATACGAAGCCGAAAAGTTGTTCATTGATCGTCACAGCACTGTCTAAGCCACCCGCCTGCAGCGGTCCTTGGCATCATCCACACTTCGTTCATTCAGGAGGCACACGTTGACTGAACAAATCTCCGCGGCACAGCAAGCCGCATCTCAACGTCCAGCGCAAGGCAAACGCGGATTCATCGTCGCCCTCACCGGTACAAGCTTGGAGTGGTACGACTTCGCCATCTATTCGGCAGCCTCGGCTTTGGTGTTTGGGCAGGTCTTCTTCCACGCGGACGACCCCCTCGCCGGAACACTGGCAGCCTTCGCCACCTATGCCGTCGGCTATGTGGCCCGGCCCTTGGGCGGTGTCCTGTTCGGCCGGCTCGGTGACCGGATCGGCCGCAAAAAGGTCCTGGTATGGACCCTTCTTCTGATTGGAGTGGCCACGTTTGCCGTTGGCCTTTTGCCTGGCTACGACACCATCGGGGTCGCGGCCCCCATTGCGCTGGTTTTCCTCAGGCTCTGCCAAGGTGTTGGCGTCGGCGGCGAATGGGCCGGTGCGGTCTTGATCTCAAGCGAGCACGGCGATCCGAACAAGCGTGGCCTCTTCGGCTCAGCCGCCCAGATCGGCCCGCCCCTTGGCAACCTGATGGCCAATGGCGCTCTGGCGCTCCTGGCCCTGATGCCTCAGAAGGATTTTCTGTCCTGGGGCTGGCGGGTCGCCTTCCTGCTCTCTGCTGTCCTCGTCGTCATCGGCCTGATCATCCGTTTCAAGATTGAAGAGACGCCCGTCTTTGAGGCCATCAAGGAACAGGGCCTGACTCCGAAGTCGCCCATCGCCGACGTCTTCCGCACCGAACGCAAGGCACTCCTCGCGGCAACCATGTCCCGCATCGCCCCGGACGTCATGTACGCCCTGTCAACGGTGTTCATCCTCACCTACGCCACACGCCAATTCGGGCTCCCTGCCGGAGGCGCACTCCTGGCCGTCGTCATCGGCTCCGCGTTTCAAACCTTCATGGTCCCGGCCGCAGGCTACCTCTCCGACCGCATGAACCGACGCCTGGTTACAGCCATCGGCGCCGCCTGCTCCATCGCCTTCCCGTTCATCTTCTTTCCACTCATGGGCATCGGATACATCGGTGTCGTGCTCGCAGTGATCTTCGGCCTGCTCTGCAACTCCCTCATGTACGGCCCTCAAGCAGCACTCGTTTCTGAGCAGTTCAGCCCACGGCTGCGCTACGCAGGAAGCTCCCTCGCCTACACCATCGGCGGTGTATTCGGCGGAGCCATCGCACCACTGCTGTTCACTTGGCTCCTTGGCGCCTTCGGCTCCTGGGTGCCGCTGGCCCTGTACATCGTCCTCGTCTCGGTCATCACATTGATCGGCGTCGCACTGGCCAAAAACCCCGACGCCCGCGAAACCGCCCACCACACCATCTACTGAGCCCCCAAAATCACTAGAAAGAGGAGAACCCCCATGACTTCTGCAAGCCTCAAAGTCGCCGTCCAACAAATTGCCACGACCACAGACCCCGCCCGGAACCTGGAACTCGTCCTGGGCGCAGTCCGCGAAGGCGCGGCTACCGGCGCCCGTGTGGTTGTCCTCCCGGAAGCCTCACTGTCGCGTTTCGGAGTCTCGCCGGCGGCCGCTGCGGAGTTAATCGAGGGCCCGTGGGCCTCTGCCGTCCGCCAACTTGCTACCGAACTCGGAGTTATTGTCCTGGTCGGAACTTTTCAACCAGCCGCTGGCGGCCGCGTCCGCAACACGATTCTGGTAACCGGCGAAGAAATCCACGAAGGCTACGACAAAATCCACCTCTACGACGCCTACGGATTCTCCGAATCCGCAGATGTCGAGCCCGGCGACAAGCCCTTCACCTTCCAAGTCGACGGCATCACCGTCGGCGTCGCAACCTGCTACGACGTACGCTTCCCCGAACTTTTCCGAGAACTGGCCGACCACGGCGCCCAAATCATCATCGTCACCGCACACTGGGGCGCCGGCGAAGGCAAAGTCGACGCCTGGCGGCTCCTCAATCAAGCACGCGCCATCGACTCCACGACTTGGATCATCGCCTGCGACCAAGCTGACGCCTCAACCGCAGGCATCGAAGAACCAGCAGGACCCCGCTTCGGCGTCGGACACAGCCTCGTCGTATCACCCATGGGCGTTGTACTCGAAGAACTCGACGAAAAGACCGGCCAACTCGTGGTGACAGCGGACATCGAAGCCGTCGAAAAGGCCCGGCAGGTTATCCCCGTCCTCGCGAACCGTCGCCTCGGCGTCACCGTCTAGACCCACAAATGGCTCGGGATCTCACCGTTAATGATCCCGAGCCTTTTGTCATCAGGATAGGCGCGCGCGAGGCCGAATCGGCTCGGAAACCCTCATACAGATGGTGCGTATCAGCTGTATGACAACAGTGGTCCATGCCTGAGTGTCCCAGTTCCAAGGAAGTGGGACAGTGCATCCTGCCAACCTGGCAGCGGGGTCGATCGCGGCCAGGTTCTCCAGCAAGACAGAGCACCCGTTGTTCAGTGCGCCGGCGCCGGGAAAAGGGACTAGTCTGGCATCTCGCGGGGAAGGCCGGTTGAACTCCGTACCACTAGATGCGGTGTGAGCACGTCGATAGACGGAAGCGTTGGAGTGATAGGGCTGGCGATGTCATTCAACCTATAGTCCATTCGTTCAACTGCTGCCTTCGCTAGTCGACGCGATCCCTGTGCGATTGACGTTAGTCCGATGTGGGGCAGAGATGCGACGTGGCTGTCGTCATAGCCAACGATGGACACATCGGCGGGTACGGAGATACCTGCCCTGAGGAGTTCAAACAGTAGACCAACGGCTGTGGTGTCGTTGTACGTCAAGACGGCGGTGGGTAGTTCACTTTCTAGAAACATCCGGGCAGCGAGAACGCCTGCGAGGTCCGAACCATCTCCTTCGATAACCTTGGCCTCTTCGGCCAGCCCCAGTCTTTCCATCGAGTTCATATATGCACGGCTTCTTTCGAGCCCCGCAAGCGATGCTCCGCCCGAGACGTGGACAATTCGTCGATGCCCGAGACTGACGAGGTGCCCCATCGCCTGGGCAACGCCTTCGGCACCCGAAGCCTGGACGAGATCCGTTCCCTCACGGGATTGCATGTGACCGATAGCCACAGTAGGAACTTGAGATGCCACGGAAATCGCCTCTTCGTCCATAGTTGACTCGGGGTCAATCAATATGATGCCATCGCAGCGGGCGCTGAGCAGAGTCTCTGCCGCGCGCGATCCGGAGATGTTTTCCGTCAAGGCGCCGAGCATCACGGTGTAGCCTCGTTCAGCTGCCGATTCGTATAGCCACTGCACAACATCGGCGTGAAATGGCGACATCAGCGAGTAAAGGACTCCGAGCATCTTGGATCTGCGGCTGCGCAACAACCTGGCTCGTGAATCCGGCCGATAATTCAGTTCCGCCGCGACGGCAAGCACCTTCTGTCTCGTTTCCTCCCCAATGCCCGGCAGATCCCGGAGCACCATTGAAACGGCCGCCGGTGACACCCCGACCTGTTTGGCGATATCGACGATGGTCGGACGTCGACCGTTCGGATTTGGGGATGCCATTATCTGCCTCTCTTGGAAACTATGTATTGACATGGTTCCATGCCGATCACATACTTATTCTACTAGAACGTTTAAGTTCTGCGAAGCGGCGGCATCACGCAAACATCGCAAGAGACGTGAACTTGCGCCATGCACAAGAAGCTTGAAGGGATAAATCAGTGAAGTTTGTCGAAGAAGACTACGACGTAGTGGTCGCAGGCGGCGGTTTAGCCGGGTTTTCCGCAGCAGTTGCGGCAGCCCGGCACGGAGCCAAAGCGGTACTAATCCAGGACCGTCCGGTTCTGGGCGGAAATTCCTCATCCGAGGTACGGGTCACCCCGCATGGTGCCGCAGCCTTCCACGGTTATGCCCGGGAGACAGGGATTATTTCGGAAGCGTTGATCCAGGAACGGGCGATAAACCACGCCAAGATTGAGGAGAACGGCTGGACCAACAGTGTGTGGGACCTCGTTCTTTATGACATTGCAGTACGCACCGAGGGCCTCACTCTGCATCTGAATACAGCGCTTGAGGAAGTCGACGTCACCGAACAGCGAATCACCAGGGTCAGGGCCAGAGTGGCCAATGCCGAAACGATTATCCAAATCACTGGAAAGACGTTCATCGACTGCACCGGTGATGGGACGCTTGGCGCACTGGCAGGGGCCGAATGGCTTTCCGGCACAGAGTCAGCTTCGGAGTATGGTGAACCTGATGCGCCAAATGAAGCGACGGATGGAACGATGGGAAGTTCCCTTCATTTCAAGACCGTTGATACTGGCAGCCCGGTGCCCTTCAAGGCGCCTGATTGGGCGGTCAAATACGACGACCCGTCCTTCTTCCGTAAGGGTGCAAGGCTCCCCAAGACCCTTTCCAGCGGCTATTGGTGGATCGAAATCGGTACCCCATGGGATTCGATCCATGACAACGAGGCTATCCGGCACGAACTCACGAGGCATGTCTTGGGGATTTGGGACTACCTGAAAAACAGGGACCCCTACTGGTCCGACAAGGCCCAGAACCTGGCGCTGGATTGGATCGGGCAAGTGCCCGGAAAACGTGAAAGCAGGAGGCTGCTCGGGCAACTGGTGCTCACTGAGAATCACCTCATTGAAAACGGGGAGTTCGAGGACGAAGTAGCCTTCGGTGGGTGGTACGTCGATCTACACACTCTCGGCGGACTTTTGGCCGAGGATGCAGAGCCCGTAAGTACTGCCCTTTTCGCTAATCCGAAGTCAAGTTTCGGCTCTTCCAAGTACGTCGGGCCTTTTGGCATCCCACTTCGTGCGCTGATGAGCAAGGATCTTTCCAACCTGATGTTTGCCGGAAGGAACGTCAGCTCCACCCATGCGGCGTTGGGGGCCCTACGTGTAATGGGAACCACCGCAGTCATGGGCCAGGCCGCAGGCACGGCCGCTGCCATGGCCAAGGACACGGAAGGGGTCGAGGCCGTGCTCGCTCTGCAGGTAAGGGAGCTCCAGCAGACTCTGCTGCGTGACGGCTGCTTCCTGCCCCATGTGCGGAACTCGGATCCGGACGACCTCTCCCTCACGGCTACTGTCGCCGCCAGCAGTTCTGAAAAGGTCCGCGGTGTCGGGCCGAACAGTGCGAACTGGCTCGGTGGGATCGACCATTGGCGGGACCACCCTGTTCACCCATTCACGGGACGCCTAGAGCGGAGGACGGCGCAGTGGGTCGCCGTCGGCGCGGGGCAAGGTGTTGACGTTCTTCGTCTCGCGCTGACCAATGAAGGAGATTCAGCCCGCGAAGTGACCGCCACTGTCCACAAGGTCGACGACATTTGGGACTACAGGACGGAACCGGGGGGAGCTTTGGGCAAAGAGGTCCTTGTCGTTCCGCCCGGTGGGCCGCATTGGGTCGAATGGTCCGTAAACATCCCCGGGGAGGATTTGGCGCAAGGCGGGTACATTCGGGTAGACCTTGACGCGGCACCAGACGTTGAATGGCACGTCTCCAGCGCTGTCCTGCCGGGCCAGATTGCAGGGTATGAATACAGTCCTGGTCGTTACCGCCGCTTCGGTGGAGGCTCAACGCTGAGCTTCCAGATCGAACCGGCTCAAGAGGCTTATGCCGCCGGGAACGTCCTCACGGGTGTCACACGTCCGCATCAGGGCACCAACCAGTGGAGGTCAGATCCGGTTGCACCGCTTCCTCAGTGGCTCCAACTGTCCTGGGAACAGCCCCAACGCGTCCGCCAGATCCAGATCACGTTTGCCGGACACCTACTGCGCGAATACCACGCCTACCCCGCCTTCTATCGTGATCCCCAGTGTGCCCGGGACTACGTCATCGAAGTGGATGCCGGGGGTCAGTGGAAGGAAGTCGCACGGGTTGAAGGCAATTATTCGACCCGAGTCGTGCACGATCTCCCCGAAGGTACCACGGCCGACAGCATCCGCCTGACGGTCTTCGCGACCAACGGCGATCCCGCGGCAGGAGTCTATGAGATCCGCTGCTACGAGTCCCCTCTCTGCTCAACGGTCGGCTAGATCATGTCGCTTCATACCCGAGCACCTTCTGAGGTTGGCCCCGGCATTAGCGGGCGCAAGCCTAGCAAGGGTCTGGTTGCACGGAACCGCAAAGCCAGGCGCGGGACGTCTTTTCCCTATCTGCTGGTACTCCCGGCCCTGGCTCTCTTTGTCCTCGTCATCGGATACCCCTTTGTCCAGTCTCTGGCCTTCGCCTTCACCGACCGGAGCCTGCTCGGAACAGAGGAGAACTTCGTCGGATTTGAGAACATCGCAGCCTTCATCTCGGCACCCTCATTTGGCCCGATCCTGTGGCAAACCATCGTTTTCGTCGGGGCGTCCACGCTCGGAGCCTTTGTTGTCGCACTTGCCCTCGCGCTGGCCTTGAACACACGGATGGCAGCAGTTGGAGCGCTCCGAACTGGCTTCCTCATTCCATGGATCCTCCCTGGTGTTGTCGTCTCGTTCGTCTGGCTGTGGATCTTCGACACCAACTACGGTGTGCTGAATGGCGCGATCAAGATGTTCGGCCTAGGAGAGGGAAACACTAACTGGTTGGACTCCCCCCACCTCGCCATGACGGCGATCATCATGGCAAAGATCTGGCACTCCTTCCCGTGGATGACGATCCTGATCTTAGCGGCACTGCAGGGGATCCCCTCAGAGGTTCACGATGCGGCAGCCGTGGACGGGGCCTCCGCCTGGAAGAAACAGATCTTCGTCATTCTTCCGCAGATCAAACCGGCATTGGCCCTGACGCTGTTGCTCGAGACGATCTGGGGCCTTCAGCAATTCGAAATCCCCTACGTCATGACCAGCGGTGGACCGGTCGGATCCACGACGACGTTCTCCATCGCTCTCTACAAGGCTGCCTTCAGCGACTTCGACCTCGGGAAGGCCGGCGCTATCGGCGCCATCTGGACAATCCTCATGAGCCTCCTCGTGGCCATTTACGTCGTATATACCATCAAGCAGGAAAAGGACTAAGTAGATGTCTGCAACCCTGAAAACGCCAGTAAGGGCGCGCCCCGGCCAATCAGCCCCCGGTTCCGCTCCAGGGCAGCGGCGATCAACAACCGCGCATGTCACCGTCGCAGTACTGCTGCTGTTTGCCCTCTTCCCCGTGGCCTGGATGGCACTGACGGCCTTCACCTCAAATGAAGACATCTTCCAGTTCCCGCCCTCGCTCCAGCGTTCGTTCACCCTGGACCACTTCACCGAAGTCCTCACCAACGGGACGCTCCTGAAATTCATGGTGAACGGCCTGATAGTGGCGACCACCACCACAATCATCAGTCTCTTCCTCGGGTTTACGGCCGGATACTCTTTTTCCAAGTTCCGCTACTATGGCCGCACCCCCCTGATGTACCTCATACTCGTGGCCCAGATGGTTCCTGAGGTCCTACTCCTACTCTCGCTGTATGCGTCCTTCAACGCTCTTGGTCTGCTGAACACCTACGGGGCACTCATCCTCTCGTATTCAACCTTCACGCTCCCGCTCGCGGTCTGGATGATGAAGAACAGTTTTGACGCAATCCCCAACGACCTCATGGAAGCCGGGCGCATCGACGGAGCAAGCGAATTCAGAATCATGATTACGGTCTTGCTTCCGGTCTGCCGGACATCCTTGATCGCCGTCGGACTCTTCGCCTTCATTAGGGCGTGGAATGACCTCGCCTATGCGCTCACCCTGGTAGACACGCCCCTCCAAACTCTGCCAGCTGGCCTGTCACTGACTTTCCTAGGTGAGTTTCAGAACTCCTACGGCCAGATGATGGCCGCATCTCTGGTGACCTCATTGCCCGTGGTCGCGGTCTTTCTCCTTCTGCAAAAACACTTCGTAAGCGGAGCCCTCGCCGGCTCCGTCAAATGACATCCGAACAAGAAAACTAACGAATAGGAAAACGAGATGGCAACGACGCCAAGTTCAACAACCGGCCTGTCCCGACGCACATTTCTCAGAGCCGGGGCGGGCACCGCGGCCTTGGGGTTCCTCACCATGACTGGCTGCGCTTCTACATCAGGCGGCCCTGCGGCCAACGGACCCTTGACCGTCACGTCCTGGGTTTTTGGGCAGGACTCAGGAACAGCACTCAAAACTGTCGTGGCGGACTTCGGAACATCCACCTCAATCAAAACCGAAGAGAACACCTATCCATACCTGCAGTACCTCAACCAGCTGGTCCTTAAAGCCAAAAGCAAGAGCCTTACTGGAGTAGCCCACATCGACGAAGAATGGCTTTCCACCCTCGCCCTGACCGGTGCACTCAAAGAAGTCTCAGGAATATTCGACCAGTCTCTGTACCCGGAATCGGTGAATAATGCTGGCACTTACAAGGGCAAGAGATATGCCATGCCCTGGACGCAGTCTGCTATCGGAATCATCACAAACACCGAAATCCTCGCTCATGCTGGAGTCTCAAACCCGGTTCGGACGACCGATGAATTCACAGCGGCGCTTCGGGCGTTGAAGAGAGCCGACAGCAATCTCATCCCCTACGCCCCCTGCACCAAGGTCGAACAGCTCAAGGACATCATTCCCTGGATGTGGACCTTCGGCTCTCCGGTTGTGGACGGCGAAACGGTAACCCTGGGTGACGACGGGTCAATCCAAGCGTTGGATTACTGGAAGCTTCTTTTGGATGAAGGGCTAATCCAGGCCGGAGTCGTCCGCGACTCCGCCCGGACCCTCTTCGCCCAAGGAAAAGCCGCCATTTACGATGACGCTCCCCAAGCTGTCGGCATCATTCCTGGCCAGTCCAAGGACCCGAATATTGCATCCAAGATGAAGCCAGCCGCACGTCCTACGAAATCTGTGGGGAATCAGCCGCGCGCTCTGGTCTGGAGCCAGCCACTGGTGCGCTTCAGCGATGAGGAATCCACAACAAAATTCATGAAGTTCATGAGCACCGACACCAAAGCCGCCCAAAAGCTCTTTGAGGCTGCAGGGCAACCTCCAACAACAAAGGCGAACCTGGCATCGGACTGGTTCAAAAACAACTCGTTCCATAGCGAATTCGACAAGCAGATCGCTGCCACGGCGACCCGCAACCCGTTCTGGAACTTCCCAAGCGCCTCATCAGCCCAAACCCGATTCAACGAACACGTCGAAGCGGCACTATCAGGCACCGTCACCGCCAAGGCTGCAATGGCCGCAGCAAAAACGGACCTGGAGACCATGCTCAAGGGATAACACCAGCGGTGTCAGTGTGTCCCGGCCCAATCACGGGCCGGGACACACTCCCGGTCATTATCAAGGACAAAGGTTTGCTCCCTGTCGGGAGCGATTGTTGGTAAGGAAACCACGTGAAGGCACAAGTTTCCCCTTTGCTGGACGGAAGAACGACGCAATCCATAATTCGGATCCTGCAACACGGGTCCAGTTATCCCAAAGCCCTCGCCGAGAAACTCGGCTTATCACAGGGATACATCAGCAACCGGCTGGCTCAATTGAACGCTCACGGGCTCGTCAATACCGAGAAACTTGGACGGCACATGATCTATAGCCTGTCCGCAGACGGGGAGCAACGCATCCAAGCCCATGAATCCAGGATGAAGCAGCAGACGACAGTGCAGGGACGACCGGACGGGCAGGCCCAGCAGTTCTGTCGAATTCTCTGCCCTGAATGTGGATCTGTAAAGACGGATGCCTGAGCAATGCTTTTAGCATCATTTTTTCGGGGGCCCACGCGGCAGGCGCACGTGGCGGATGAGAAACGCCAAGCGTAGCGTTCGGCCGCCGGCGACGGAAATCAATGACCTACCTCAGAAGATCCGGAGCGGCTTGGAATGGTAGCTTCGCCTTGTTGTACCTGTGGATCAGGTTCTGGGCAGACGGAGGATCCGCTTGCAGAGCAAATATGGAAGCCTTCGTCCACGGCTTGCAGGAGCTGTCGGAAAAGGATGTCCGAGAATTATGGGTGATTCGGTCAGAGATGGCACTTGACGCGCTGGAGTAGCGACCAATGGGTGAGGGCTTTTGGCTGCGGCTGACGCCGCAGGGGAAGAGCCTCGGGCACTAGTATCGGGCCGAAGGAGAGGACCTCTCGGACTAGTGGTGGTTTCCTTTGGATGACTTCCTTGGCGGGGGACGGGACCATCATCCATAGCCCGAAGTAGTTATGTGGGATCCGCAACTCCATCGCCTTTCTCGACGTGAGCAGCTAGTTTGTCCTGCACCTGTGTAAGGGTGGGCAGGCCGAATTCTGCCCGGATCTGCTCCCAGAGCCTGGGCGGGACGGGGGAGCGGTACAGGTCCGCTGGCATCAGCTGATCGAATCCAGCACCCACTGGGTGGTTGTGGGATTGCGTCGCAGTAGGAACGTCCGTAGGGCGGCGTTGGCGGACAGTTTGGCCTGGACCTGCCAGAACTCGATGTCAACGATGTTTCCTATCCCCCGAGGGGCGGTGAAGCGGGTCTGCCACCAGGAATCCCGTTCGAACCAGTGCACCGGTTCCTCGGTCACAACCCACACCCGGCCCTCATGCCTGACGGCCAGGGGCCGACCGGTGGGGCTGAACCTGACCTCAACCACGGTCTGGGTGGTTTCACTGGCTGCTGTTACTGTCACGGTTTACACGCTCTCCTAAGTTCTTGCTGTTGGCTTCATCGCGGCGGGTGACCGCTGAAGCCCACACCCATGTCCGGTAGGTCATGGGCCCGTCCTGCCATCGCACTTCAACAGCTTTCGCGGTCCAGGCGAACACTTCACCGTCAACGAGCTCGGCGCAGTTCGGGAACCGCAACCACGCCTTAACCGGGATCCCCGGAAACTCGTTGTGGACAGGGTTGTTCCCGAAATCAAGCTCTTCGAGCGTGAGCCCAAAGGGCTGCGCACGCCTGGAGTACCGAGTGTGCAGAGCCTTGGCCTGCTCAGGACCCACTACCACACCTATCCGAATATATGTTCGAATGACACACAAAAAGTGTGGCGGTACCCAACCGATGCCGCCGCCGATCAGTATGGGGGAGAGGTACGACGAAATAACTGCTGTGGGAGTTGCACAGCGGAGGGATCCAGCTCGGGCCGGGAACGAAGGTAGGAAAGAGGGTGCCGGAAGGATTTGCCGGTCCACGCGACGTCGGCCGCGACCTCGACCACGATCGGCTCCACCAGTGTCAGGCGGACCGGGCCTTTGTCCTTGCTGAATCTGTTCAGCGATGATTCGCTGATTTCTTCCGGCCAGGGGTGACCTGGCTGCGCCGGGCGCAGGTGGCGGGCCAGCTCCCGACCTACGCGGGTGGAGAGCACCGTGGACCGGCCGACGATCCGTAGCTGACCATCGACCGGCAGGCCGGCGATGATGGCCTGGGGCTGGGTTATCGGGCCGATGACGGCCGCGCACACCACGTCAAAGGTGTTTTTGCTTTTAAGCTTCAACCAGGAACGTGTTGCTTCGTACGTTTGTGAGCCTCCCTTGAACACCAGCCCCTCCACCCCGGTAGCGGCCAGGTCCTTCAGCCAGGTTTTGGCCAGGTCCATGTCGGTGGTGGTGGGGGAGAGGTTCAGCGGGGCGGTCCAGTCCCGGGCCAGTTCCTCGAGCAGCTGGCGCCGTCCCGTGAACGGCACCGACCGGACGTCCCGTCCGGCAACGGCCAGCACGTCGAAAGCCGCATACGCGGCCGGCAGCTCATGGACCAGGGCCGGCAAAGCCACCCTGGAGGTGACCATGCGCCGCTGTAGCGCCTCAAAGTCCAGCCGGCCCGCCTTCCAGATGACCGCCTCACCATCAAGCACTACACCGGGTGGGACGTGGTCCCGAACCGCGGCGCAGAGGTCAGGGAAGATCCTCGACAAATCCTTGCCCTGGCGGCTCCATAGCGTCACCCGGCCTGAATCATTGAGGACGATGGCCCGATAGCCATCCCATTTGGGCTCGGAATATAACGTGCCCGGCAACGCTCCTGGGCCGGGGAATGTCTTGACGAGCTTGGCCAGGGCAACAGCAACCGGTGGCTGCAACGCCTGGGGAATGGACTCGTCCATGCGCCCAGCCTAAAGGACCAACAACCAGAACGGACCTCCGCTGCGCTCCGGCCTGTCAAAGCCTGTTTTGCCTTACATATGGCTGGATTGTCCCCCCCGTAAAGGCCGTCGATGGTGGCCGCCCGCTCCCGGTCCCGGCAGATGGCCTTTCATTTTCGAACAGGTGTCCCGCCGGGAACATGGGGATGACTCCGGCGGGACGCGCCCACCGTAGCCGTCCCGCCTGACAATTCCGTGTGTGCCCGCACTTACCGGGGCTTGCTGGTTAGTCGTCGAAGTATGTTTTCGGTGCTGTTCCGGGGCAGGGTGTCTGGGCGATCTGCTGGGCGATGTCGAGCAGTTTTCTGTCCTGTGCTTGTGATGTCTGGAGCAGGTATGCGAAGGCTTCGCCTTTAGTGCAGTTGTTTTTGGCCATGATGATCCCGCAGGCCACACCGATGACGGTGCGGGCTTCCATCGCGGTTTTCAGTTCCGTGCATCGCGTCTCTGCAGTGTAGACGCGCAGGGCGAGGCCAAGGGCCTGGCTTGCCACGTGGGAGAAGGCCCGTGCCTGGTCGGTGACGGCCTGGGGGAACAGCTCGTTCCCGGGTGCGAAAAAACTCAGCACGGCGGCCGCATCCGGCCCTGGATCCAGGGGAACGCTCACGGCGCGGTCGAGCAGGGGCAGGTTGTTGGTGGTCGCCGCCATCAGGCCCGCTTGTTGAGGCCGGTGCAGTGTCACCGCGCACTCGACCGGCGCATCAGAGGCCCGGCTCAGAGTGGCAGCCGCCTGCTGGGCCATCCCTTCCAGGAATGCCCCGAGATGGGGTGCGGACTCTAGGAGTTGGTGGAGCCTTTGGAGGACGTCACGGTGCTCAACCGTTTCCACGCCATCAATTTTAGAAGCCCGTCTATTTCTTGTCATGAATTCGCGTGCTTGAAGATGTTGGGCTGGGAGGCGTCCTTCAGTTCCAGTCCGGGATAGAACCGGACCGGGCCCTGAGTGTCGTCGTGGGCTATGCCTGCGTGCCGCAGGGCGATGGCCAAATCACTGGCGTCCATGGGCTCAGCGCCAGCGGTCAGGGCCCAGGACTGGTACCGCCCGTAGAGGGTGGTGATGTCCAGGCCCTTGTCGCTGGTGTCGTTCAGGGAGACGCATTGCTCGAGGAAGCTTGGGATGTCGTGGTGGTTTGTCGTCACTGCAAAGACCTCTGGCGTCATTCGAATCGCCGGTTTGCTGCAGCGGAAGGCCAACTTATCCACGCACTGCCTCAGGAGTCAAAGAAATCACTTCCAGGGCGTCGCCTGGCGCCGCGCAGGGGCCGACAGAGTTTTCGGTGCGGCGTACCGCACCGAAACCGGTCCTCGCTGCGCTCGGGCTGTAAAAGCCTCTTTTCTTGTTTTGGCTGCTGTCCTGACGGATTGTACGTGCCCGCTCCGGCCGGTCTAGCCCCTCCTTCGTCGGGGCCTGCGGGTCGGGAATTTCCCTGCGGCGCTCCTGCGTCGCTGATTTCCTTTCGGGAATTTCCCGTCCCTTGCCCAAAGGGTAGACAGGCCTCCGTCGGTCACAGCTTCGCAAGCTTCGCCAGCAGCCAAAACAACGAACGGGGGAGGGGAGCTGGCCGGTCACCACGAGCGCCCCACCCACCGGATCCTCAGCAAAGGACGCACATCATGAACGACCGCATCGCACGCGCAGCCCTGACCCGCCTGTTCGACCCGCAGGACACCACTGGCCGCGCCCTTGTCGGCACCCTCGGCGCTTATGCCGCCCTCCGCATCGTCACCGGGGAACAGCCACTCCACACGTTCGCCCACATCACCGAGACCGACCTTACAGAGGGTTTGCAGCGCTGGCGCCAGCGTCTGCCCGAGATCGACGCCGAGAAGGACCTCGCGACCATTGAGCGCCTCGGCGGCGGGTTCCTCATCCCGGGGGATGAGCACTGGCCGACCGGGTTGGATGACCTGCCTGATGCTCCGTACGGGCTCTGGTACCGGGGCGACATCGCGAACGGGATCCCGGCCCCGCAGCGTGCTGTGGCGTTGACCGGGTCGCGGGATTCGACGAGCTATGGCGCGGCCGTGACCGGTCAGATGGCCCATCAGCTGGCTGGCCGTGGCATCTGCATCGTCTCCGGCCTCGGCTACGGCATCGACGCGCACGCCCACCGGGCAGCGCTCTCCGGTTTTGCTGGTGAGGGACCGGCGACGATCGCGGTCGTCGCCGGTGGCCTTGACCGGGACTACCCGGCCGGGAACGCCGACCTCGCAGCAGCGATCCGGGCCCACGGTTTGATCGTTTCCGAACAGCCCCCGGGCACGGCACCTACCCGGTACCGGTTCCTGCAGCGCGGCAGGATTATTGCCGCCCTGGCCGGTGTGACCTGTGTCGTGGAGGCCCGCTGGCGCTCGGGTGCCCTGCACGCCGCTCACCAGGCCGAGACCATCGCCCGCCACGTGGCGGCGGTACCGGGGCCCGTCCACAGCGCCAACTCTGCAGGGTGTCATCGGTTGATCCGCGACGGCGGCGCCGCGCTGGTCACCGAAGCCCAGGAACTTGCCGAGCTACTCGCCAGCTAACCCCACGGTGGCCGGGACCTCCGGAGGTCCCGGCCACCAACACGGGTAGCTGCTTTGATGGTTTGATCGCCTCTGGTGGGCGGGCGGTCCGCCGTCGTGGCGGCTGGGGTGCGTGGTTGCCGGAGGCGGACCGCCACAGCACAGGACGGTTCTTGGGTTGCCCGGGTGGCGCGTGGCACCGGCCCGTTTTCTCCCCTAGGCGCACGTGGGGTGCTGGAGGGGACGGTTCGCCGGGGCGAACCGTGAAGCGGGCGTCCACTCCGCTTCGCTCCGTGGCCGGCTGTTGGGGCCAGGCCGTTCCGTCGCAGAGCTCCTGCACGCCCTGGCCCTGTTCTTGTCTTCGACGTTTAGGCTGCTGTCCTGACGGATTGTACGTGCCCGCTCCGGCCTGTCTAGCCCCTCCTTCGTCGGGGCCTGCGTGCCGGGAATTTCCCTGCGGCGCTCCTGCGTCGCTGATTTCCTTCGGGAATTTCCCGTCCCTTGCCCTGCGGGTAGACAGGCCTCCGTCGGGCACAGCTCCGCAAGCTTCGCCAGCAGCCAAAACAACGAACGGGGGAGAAGGGGAGCTGGCCGGTCACCACGAGCGCCCCACCCACCGGATCCTCAGCAAAGGACTTGACTCTTGACGAACGAACTGCGCATCAGCAGCCCCGCCGACATCCTGAGCTTCATCCCGCACACCCTTGGCTTCGCACCCCGTGAATCCTTCGTGTTCATCACCATGCGCGGGAACATGCTCGGCGCTACCTTGCGCGTCGACGCACCCAAGGACGCGAACACGGCAGAATTCGCGCGGGCCATGGCCAACTACATCGCACTGGACACCCAAGCGAACGCCGCAGTGCTGGCCGTCTACTCCGACCAGCCCGCAGCCACGGGCACGGCGCGCCCGTTCCACGGGCACGTCGAGGCGATCATCGAGACCCTCGACGCCGCCGGTGTCCCGCTCAAAGACGCATGGTTGGTGACCTCCGGGCATTGGAAGAACCTGCTCTGCGATGACCCCCGGTGCTGCCCCATCGAGTCGCTGGAGTCGATCACGGACGGGCAGCTGAACGCCGAAATGATCTTCCGTGGCAGCAGCTACAAGAACGCACCGGGCACCACCTACGCCCCGTTCACCGGCCCGACCGACACGGTGGAGAAGATCGAATACGCCGGGCACGTGCTGCAGTACAGCGAAGAGATTAACGCCATCGAACTCTGGTCAGAGGCCATCGCCTGCAGCGGCCGGATCAGCCCGGAATCGGCCGTGCAGTTGCTGGCCTGCTTCCAGTACCCGACCCTGCGGGATGTGCTGATGTGCACCGTGATCGAACCCGAACGCACCACCGCCGAGGGCAGCGGCTACCTGCTCGTCGGGGAAGGAATCCGCCCGGACTGGACCCGCGTGGACGGCGCCCAGGAAGCGGCCCGTGAACTGATCGCCGCAGCCCCGGAGACCTACCGGGCACCGCTGCTGACGGTGATCGGCTGGCTCTACTACCTCAAAGGCCAATCCTCGGTCGCGGCCGAGCACTTCACCGCTGCGTTGGAGGACGTGCCCGGGTACCGGCTCGCCGGGCTGATGGAAGAACTCATCAGCCACGGAAAGATCGCCCCCGTAGCGGCCGATGAGGCCACCGGCTACAAGAAGCGCTAACCCAGCAAGGGGCCGGGACCGGCAAACGGTTCCGGCCCCACCGCCAGCGGCGGCGGCCTCCCCCGCTGGCGCTCCTCCGGCCGCCGATAACGCTGCCGCGGGCGAAGCCCCCCACCAACCACCAGCAATCCTGCCGCCGGGCTACAGTGGAAGAACCACCGGTTCCACAAACGCCAGGGAGCAGCACCCCATGAGCCACGACTACGTCCTCACCGAAGACGACGCACCCTCGGGCAACACCCACGCCGAAGACCACCTGGAACTGAGCATGCTCACCATGGACCCGAAAGCCACCGTCGTGGACATCTCCTGGGAGAAAACCCCACAAGACTTCTAACCCCCCGCAGCGACGACGCTGCCCCCCAAGTTTTCCTTTTGCTGAGGGAAAAACAGGAAGAGCCGACACCACCGAGTGCCGGCTCTTCCGCCATCCAAGGGGATCGGCGGCCCACCATCAAGGCCGCCCGGGCGTGTGGCTACCAACGGCGGACCCCCACCGCACAGGTTGTCCCCGACGGCCCTGGCCGCGCGTCGCACCGGCCGTTGTCCCTGACTGAGAGGGGTGGTGGGACCTCGACCTTGAGCCGATTTCAGGACATCGGTCCTTCCTCATGCGCCGGTTTGTTTGGCCACCAATCTCCACAGCACCACAGCGGCAACAGCGTTGAGACAGGCGCTGAACAGGTCGCCCGCCGCGGGCCGGCCAATGAACAGATCAACGCCAACGACCACCAACAACGCAGCCGCGGCAACCGTGAACAGCACCGCACCGAAGCGGAACCATCCGGAATGAGGAACCCGACGGGGTCCGGACCGGTCTGCCCGATAACTCATGCCCCCACCTTATGCGGCAGGGACGGTTCGCCGGGGTGAACCGGGAAGCGGGCGTCCACTCCGCAAGCTCCGTGGCCGGCTGTTGGGGCCAGGCCGTTTCGTCGCAGGGCTCCTGCACGGCCTGGCCCTTCGTAATGTCTGCGACGATGCTCCTATAGGCGTCAAATTGGGCGGCGGTTCTATCAGGACCAGTGCGCACGGGGCTTGATCCTGACGCTGCGTCAGGTCCTAGGCTGGGAAACATGTTGGAGACGGTCGGGCAGTTGTGGAGCATTGGCGAACTGGCCAGGTTGTGCGGGGTCACTGTGCGGACCTTGCACCACTACGACCAGATCGGACTATTACGCGCGACAGGGCGAACCGACTCCGGGCACCGGCGGTATTCGGAGGAAGACGTCCGCCACCTCTACCGCATCAGGGCGCTCCGGGCGCTGGGCCTGTCTCTGGATCAGGTTCGCGAGGTCCTGGCGTCATCACCGAACGACGTCGGCGCCGTGCGGCAATTGTTCACCGCCCAGTTGTCGGCACTACATCAACAAGCCGAACAGGCGCTGCGTCTTCAGCACCAGATCCAAACCTTGCTGGACAACATGGGCAGCACCATGCCGGGCGTGGATCACTTCATATCAATTCTGGAAGGGATGACCATGTACGAGAAATACTTCACCGAGGAACAGCGCATCGAACTGGCGCAACGCCGAGCTGAACTCGGCCCAGCCGCGGTCGAAGATGCCAAGGCCACGTTTGCAAGCCTGGTCGAAGAAGGCCTGGGCTATCTGTCGGCAAATACGGCTGTGGACGACCCCGCGGTACGGGACTTTGCGAAGCGTTGGGATGGCCTCGGTTCCCAGTTCCACAGCAATGACGCGACCAAGGCTGCTGCGCGGGGCATGTGGCAGGACAACAGCCCAGAGCTGAGCGCCCGGCTGCCGTGGCCCGCGGACCGGCTCCAGGAATTAGTCACGTATCTCCAGCGGGTCCGGGACGCTGGCTAGAGCGGGCACTCTCGCTTGGCATTCATCCGTCCTCGAAATCCAGCTGTCTGTTATTCAAATGGTTGACGGGTGAGTATGGCTTACGTCCTGTTATGTGTTCGACTCTCGGCGTTACTGGGCCTAATGGCCTAGGCTGCTTTTTGCTCGGTGAGCCATTGTCGGTAGGTCGCAGCGAGCTCGTCGTTTCGGATGTGTCCGCGTTCCAGACGCGAGAGGATGGATACCCATTGGCCGAGTTCGCCGGCTACGGTCGTGATGGTGAGCCCGAGTTCGGTCCGCATGCGGCGGAGGTCTGAGTTGTCCGGTGCGGGCCGGGGGTTGGTGATCTGGCGGTAAATTTCCCGGGCTGCGTAGCGTTTGAGGCAGCGCATGATTTCGCGTTTTCCCTTGCCCTCGGTCGTGCGTTTGGCCACGTAGTCCTTAGTCCGCTGGCACGAGCCCATGCGAACCAGGACTACCTGATGCAAGGCATTGTTGGCGCTGCGATCGCCGCCTCTACTGAGCCGGTGGCGGGTTGTCTTGCCGGATGAGGCTGGTACTGGGGCGACGCCGACGAGCGAAGCGAACTGGGCTTCGCTGCCCAGCCGGTCCGGGTTGTCCCCGAAGGTGATCAAAAGCTGGCTGGCTACTTCAGTCCCGACTCCCGGGAGGTCACAGAGCAGCGGAGCGTAGCTATCGAGGATTTCCTTGAGGGCCGCGTCAGCAGCCTCAATTTCCGCTCCCAGTGCTTGGCAGCGGGCTGCCAACGCCTTGAGGGTCATCAGGGTCACGTACTCCGGGTCAGCCATATGGCCTGAAGGTCTTGTGCGCTGCAGGGCAGGAATCAGCGCGGAGGTGGCCAGTGTTCGGTATTTCGCCCGGATTTTGTCCGGCGCCGAAACGAGGAGCGCCTTGATCTGGTTGATAGCCGCGGTCCGAGCCTTGATGGCTGATGCCCGCCCGGAACGTACGATCCGCAGGCATTCCACCGGGCCGTCCTTGGCCTTCGGGATCGCCTTCGTCCGCCCCTCAAGCACCGACTTGGCGGCCTGATACGCATCCAACGGGTCGGACTTCCCCTTGAGCCGACGGGCAGCCCGGTTCGGGCGGTTTACCTCCAGCACGGTAAGCCCTTCACCCCGAAGGGTTCGCGCGAGCTCGGCACCGTACGATCCGGTTCCTTCGACACCGACGGCGGTGACTGTGCCGTAAGAGGTGATGAAGTCGATGATTTTCCGGTATCCGGATCCCACGGCGAGGAATTCCTTGTCCGCGAGGGGTTTGCCGTGTTCGTTGATGACGGCAACGTGGTGTGTGTCCGCGTGGGTGTCGATACCCGCAATGACTTTTGTTGGTTGGCTTGCCAAGATGGAAATTGCCCCTCAGTCGCGTCGAATGCTGATTGATCGGGCGCGGGCCAGGTGGGCAGACAAAACGGTAATGGGACTGGTCGTATCAGGCTCCTATGAGGTCATGTCCGCCTGGCTCGACACCCCTTTTAACGGACCTTGAGCCGGCGGACAGATCGTCGGGAAGACAGTGCCGCCTGGTACGTCAGTTTTTGGCTGGGTCACGCCGGCTCAAGGACTGTTCCAGTATTACCGTTTTTGGCTGCTGTCCTGACGGATTGTACGTGCCCGCTCCGGCCCGTCTAGCCCCTCCGTGAACTCCGGGGCCTGCATGCCGGGAATTTCCCTGCGGCGCTCCTGCGTCGCTGATTTCCTTCGGGAATTTCCCGTCCCTTGCCCAAAGGGTAGACAGGCCTGCGTCGGTCACAGCTCCGCAAGCTTCGCCAGCAGCCAAAACAACGAACGGGGGGAGGGGAGCTGGCCGGTCACCACGAGCGCCCCACCCACCAACTTCTCGGACAAGAAGGAGCAACACCATGAACGCAGTCATCACCATGACCGTGACCACCGTCGACACACAGGAAACCATCCACGACGTGCCTGTGCTCGTGGATTACCGCGTGAACGACGGCTACGACTGGATGGACGTCATCGGCGAACACGGGTGGGCCGTGATCCCCAGTTGGGGCTGTGACGGCTGGGACCTTGGCCAGTGGCCTTATGTCATGGTCGCCGGTATCCGCACCGCCGATGAGATCGGCAACCTGTTCGGCATGACCACCTACTGCGAGGGCGACGTACGGAGCACGTTTTACCGGACCAAGGCCGCTTTCTGGACCGCGATCAGTGAGCAGGCGTTCTACCACTGGAAGAACGGACAAGCCCAAGGCCCGGACGACCTGCCCGAAGCGGCCGCCGAACTGCCCGGCCGGTACAGGATCCCCTGCAATCTCTCCGCCGCCACCTAACCACCACCAAACCGGTGCCCCGCCTACGGGCGGGGCACCCCATCATCTTCTGAGAGGACAAACCCATGAGCACCTGCACCGCCCTGGTCATCCCCGCCGACCTGGCCGAACCGGCCCGCATCGAAACCATCGACGCCGGACTGGACAACCTGCAAACCCTCGTGTCCGGAAACATCGAAGCCGTGACCGTCGATGACTGGCACTTCTACCTGGACGAAGAAGGCAAAATCATGCAGCTTGCACCGAACCGTCGCGCCGCTCTGTTGGTCCTGGAAGAAACCGGGGTTCTGGCAGATGTGTACTGCGGCGACGTCGTTGTGCTCGGCGAAACCGACGACGGCGACGAAGCAGACGTGCCCGAGCATCTGATCGACACGGCGCAACAGCTTTTCGGACTCTACCAATCAGCTTAGACAGCCGGACGCCGTTGCCGGGCGGCAACCCCACCGCCCGGCAAGGGGTTCCATTGGCGCCGACTGGCATCGGTGGGCCGTTCGCCTTGTGTGGGCGGGCGGTCCGCCGCGTGTGGCTGCCTGGGCGGGTGGTTGCCGGCGACGGACCGCCGTTTCCGCGTCAGGGCCTGCGATGGTCATCTGGCGCGCGCGGCAAGCCCAAGCCTGCGCTGACCTTGGAATAGGGGGGCGGTCCAGGAAAAGCATGCTCGCAGGGCTCGCACCCCCGTGGGCGTCCTCTCCGCTTCGCTCCGTGGCCGGCTGTTGGGTGCTGCCGGTTAGTCGCAGAGCTCCGGCCCGGCATCACCTGTCGTGTCTACGACGTTTTTTGTGGCGGTCCTGCGGATCATACGGTTCCGCTCCGGCTCAGGCTCCTGCCCCCTCCGCAGGCTCCGGGGCCCTGCGGCCCTGGAATTCTTCGATGGCGCTCCTGTGTCGCTTATTTCCTTTCGAAGGTTTCCAGCACCTTGCCCTGGTGGGAGGAGACGCCTCCGTCGGCCCCGTTGAGCACTGCGTGCCAGCAACAAAAACAACTGGGGGAGATGGGGAGCTGGCCGTCACCAACGATGCCCCGCCCACCGACTTCTCGGACAAGAAGGAGCAACACCATGAATGCAGCACCCACGCTCGAAATGCTCGACCCCAACACCCTGACCGTGGACATCAACGTCCGCAAGGACGCCGCACTCACGAAGGAGTTCGTAGCCAGCATCAAAGAGCACGGCGTGCTGGTCCCCGTTGTCGCACACCGGACCGAGGACGGGACCCGGGCTACAGGCACAATCCGCTAGGCTGGATCACAGATTTCCTTTGTCCGAGGAACACAGCAGGACCGGCCCGCGCCGGTCCTGCTGTGTTTAACCACCAAAAAGCTGGCCGACTGCCCCATGGGCAGTAAGTCTTTACGCGGTTGCTCTGCGAGCGGCGGGCGGTGGGGTGCTGGGGCGTGACTCACCCATGAGTTTGCCTCAGAACTGAGCTTCCGCAGTGCGCTTGCTTGGATATGTCCACCCTGGCCGGGCCCAGCATCGGTTCTGTCTGCGGGGAAATCGACATGTATCAAAACCTCTAAAACCCGGGCTAAAACGCTTTGTTTTCTACCTGAATAACGGTAGAATTGAGATATCAAGTCGACCAGACGAACGAAACCAGAACTGATACGAAACGTAGGACTGACAATGACTTCTTTAACCCCTGATTACACGGTGTACACCAAGCCCGGCTGCCCGAACTGCGTCAAGACGATGGAGTACTTCGACCGCAAAGGCATCACCTACCAGGGCGTCGACATCACCAAAGTTCCTGAAGCGCTGACGTATATCAGCGAAGAGCTTGGCTACTCGGAGGCGCCCGTCGTAGTTAGTGCCGATGGTGAAAATCATTGGTCCGGGATCCGAATGGACAAGCTGACTCAGGCGGCGCTGCGCCGTAAAGCGGCATGAGCGCCCTCGAGGCCTGGCAGGCCAACGAACGGTTCCGGCTCAGCGGACGCCGGCAGGACGACCTCGAAGAGTTCGGCCGCACCGCCAACCCCACAGGACGGATCAACGTCCCCGTCACCAACCCCTACACCGATGTGCCCACCACTGCCGAGCACGACATCGCGGAGGCGGGTGACTCTCTGGTGATGCCGGGTCTCCCGGACTGGCCCATGGACACCACTTTCGGATATCCCTTCACCGACACCACCGCCACGCACCACCCCTCCACGGACGTCGACAGTGCCGGGCCTGCTGAGAGAGGAAGCGAAGGCGCAGCGGATCCGGCAGGGGAGCCCATGGAGGCCCCGGCGACCTCTGGTGATGCACCCGCGGGGGAGTCGGTCACGGTGGTCGGTAACCTCGTTGCCGACCCGCGGCTGACGGAACTGGGCAGCGGGTCTGTGGTCGCGAACTTCACCATCGCCTCCACACCACGGATCTACAACGACGACACCGCGCAGTGGGCGGACGGGGAGACGGTATTCCTGCGCGCACGTGCCTGGAACGCAACAGCAAGGCACGCCCAAGCGTCGCTGACGAAAGGGGCCCGGGTCATCGCCGTCGGAACAATCAGGTCCCGCACGTTCCAAGGCAGAGACGGGCAGCCCAAAACAGTGAAGGAATTGGTCGTGGACGACGTGGCGGTGTCCTTGAAGTTCCAGGGCGTCATTGTTGAGCGTGACCGACAACGACGACGTCGGGAGGACCGTGCAGCGGGCTAAACGGGACGATAACTCCATCACGGCCAAGTTCACCCAGGATGACGCGGAACAGATCCGCGCTGTCGTGAAAAACGTGGGCGTGCTGGAGGGTTATGGTTCGGTGAACGATTTCGTCGAAGCCGCGGTGAAGCGGGAGTTGCGGCGGATCCAGCGGAAGTACAACGGCGGGAAGAAATGGGAGGGCATCAAGGCCGGCGGCCTCCGGCCAGGACGACGGACCCGCGCCGAAACAGCAGCCCACGAAGACCACTCATAAACCCCGGTGACGCACCGGAGGGTGCCCACGCATCGCCACCTTGAGTGAGATGGCATTTTTGTCTTCACCGAAGAACAGAAAGGCCGGCAGTTGCCGGCCCTTTCTCTGCCTTAACTCCCCACGTACCCGGCACCGTACACACGGTGCGCGGATGCTTGCCCGGGCGTCAGACGGGCGGATGAAGTTGATGAAGTTGAGGCATCCGGCACCTGGATCTCGCAGGACGACACGTCAGAATGCTCCACCCTGTGGGGCGGAGCATTCTTGCTTTGAGAAGTCGTGGGATTGGTCCCCGGTGTAGGGGCTTGATGCTTGACACTCTAGTGGGTTGTTGGGTTGGCCAGGTTATTGCCCCGTCGAGGGTGTTTAGCGGTCGACGATCAGCAGGGTGTTTTGGTCCGGGTCGGTGGCGGTGAACCAGAAGCATGTTTGGTTGTCGCCGTTGATGTCGCTGGGGTTACCGCCGGTTCGGGTCAAGCGGTCGTGTGTTGCGTGCAGGTCTTCTGCGAGGAGGTTGAATGGCGCCCAGGGCAGGCCGGGTGGTGAGCTGATCCCGCTGGCTGGTCCGAGCAGGGAGAGCCGGTGACCCGAGGCCCCGGCGTGGAGGACTGCGGCATGTTTTTCAACACTGATGAGGTGCATGTCGAAGGTTTCGGCGAACCATTCGGCTGATGCCCGGGTGTCACTGACGGGGAGAAAAACGCTTCCAATCTTCGTCATGAGCAGAGTCTAAACATCCCTTCCGACAACATCGTCCCAGCGAATGCCCGTACGGGCTGTTCTGCCATGGACCGTGCCGGTCCCGAACCCCATGCACACATTGGTCAGCCCATGGTGTTGTGGGGCCCCCTTCCGTACCGGGCTCCGTCCGAAGGGGGCCCGCAGCTGCGCTCTTGTCGTGGTTGTCCTGGCGGAAAAGAACCCGGCCAACGATGCCCGGGGGAGCCGGCGGCGGGTGTTGACCATGGGTGACTTGGCCGTTTTGGTGACCACCCGTAGGTGGAGGCTGTGCACGGCCACCGCTCCCTCAAAGGTTTGTCTTGAGGGGGTGGTGTGGTGGTGGTTGTGTGCAGCCGGTCAGGTGGGTCCTCTCGTCCACGTGGGTGCGGGAAAAGCCCGGAGGTTTTTAGCTTTTGCCGTGCCCGGGTGGGCTAGGGGCTTCAGGGCTGCTGGGCGGTTTCGCTGCCTGCCTGACCGGTGTCCGCGGCGGGGGTGTTGGTGGTTTTGGTCTGCGTTTTGCGGCGCCGTCCGGCGGCGGCTGGTTCGAGGCCGAGTTTTTTGAGTTCGTCCGGGCTCCAGCCGTCGCGGGTGGCTTTGACGTAGGCGCGTTTGTCGTCGCGTTCTGCGTTGGCGAGTTGTTCTTTGAGGTCGGTGACGCGCTGTCGGGCTTTGACGAGTTCTTCGACTGTTTTGATGCGTGAGTTGAGGAGGGCGCGGGCTTGGTCTTTGGTGCGTTCGATATCGATGGGCATGTTGCGTTTTGCCTTTCCTGTGGCTGGGTTGGTTCAGCGGCCGTGACCGGCACTGATCGCTGGTCTATGCGCGGCGCCGCTTGCTGCAGTTGCGGAAACCGCTGCAGCAGGTGCTGCTGTGGCCTTTTGGGGGTAGGAGAGGGCGACGGTCCTGAGGCTCTTGGGCATGAGGTAGCGCCCGTCAGGGTCGTATTGTTCGGCGTACTTGTCGATGACTTCCTCGAGGGTGGGCCGGTAGTAGGCAGCGGTGACCTGGTCGCGGGTGGGTAGTTCTTTGGCGACCTGTTCGGCCAGCACACCGACGTGCTGTACACGCGAGGCGGGAAGCGCTTCGGTGAGGGCTTTTTCGATGGCCGGCAGGACCGCGGCCTGTTCCGGTGTCAACGGCACCGGGGCCGTCCTGGCGGCGGTGTCCACGGACGGCGCGGCAGTGCCCGCGGGGTGCGTGGGAATGGTGGCGGTGATGAAGACGGCGTAGCCGTCTTCTCCGATGCCGGCCGTGGTTCCGGTGGCGTTGCGGAGGTGTTCGGTGGCGAGGTCGTCGATGATACCGCCGACGAGGTAGTCGGAGCTGTGGAGCAGTTGGGTGGCTTTGTCGAGCAGGTGCATGCCGGGTCCGCGTTCGATATCGAACCTGACATAGACGTGCTCAGGGTGGTTTTGGTTCGCTTCCCCGTATCGGGCTTCGGCCAGGCGCGGAGCGCCGTTGGTGTCTTCGTTCAGCATGGTCCCCCCAAAGGCTTGTGACTGGTTCAGACGCAACCCACCCTAACCACCAAAAGCAGCCCACCCTGGGATATAGGCGGGCGTGCCGCAAAACAGTCCGGGGCGGAGCAAGCTATACATTTACACGGGTGTAAATGGCGTGTCGTTCACGGTCCGCTGGCGGTTCGTGGGTGACACTGGCTTGTGTGGTCCCCGGGTTTCGGGGTCGCTGCGCTGGGCTTTTTGGGAGGGGATTGGGCATGCCGGAAGAGGAGACTACTGGCCGCCCGAACCTTTCCCGGCGGCGCCGGGCGAATGCACCTGCGGGGTCGAAGAAGCGCCGTGATGTGTGGGTCACGGCGGAGGAAGAAGCACTTCTTATCGCGAAGGCTGCCCGCCAGAAAGTCACGGTCCCGAATCTGCTGCTGACTGCTGCGTTGTCGGAAGGCTCGGAGACCCCGACCGAGCGGCGCGCGGCGATGGCTGAACTGATGGCGATCCACACGCTGCTGGCGCGGGTGTCGAACAACGTGAACCAGATCGCCCGCCATGCCAACGCCGGGGACGAGTTCCCTCAGGACGCCAAGGCTGCGCTGGCGTATGTGCGCGAGGTAGCGATGCGGATCGACCGCACCATTGAGGGGCTGATGTAGGGATGATTCCGAACATCACCCGCGGGGCGAGGATGGCAGGCCTGATGGTGTACCTGGTGTCGACGGATGCGGATAAGACGAAGAACGCGCACACTGACCCGCAGCTGGTGGCCGGGGACGCGGCGATCATGGCCTGGTACGACGACGGTGTCTTGGACAAGGACGACGCCGCGGCGATCGCGAAGCACCTGAACCAGCCGCGCAAGGCGTTCGGCATCGAAGTCCGGGTCAAGGACATGGTCTGGGATCCGGTGAAGAAGCAGCGCGTTTTCGCCGGGTACAAGGACGCCAACGTGTGGCACTGCTCCCTAAGCCTGCGCGCCGAAGAAGGCGCCCTGACGGATCAGCAGTGGGGCGATATCGCCAACGACTTCGTCGATGCGATGGGCTTTACCGAGACCAGCGGCAAAGCCCAATGCCGGTGGGTCGCGATCAACCACGGAACCAGTGAGAACGGCAACCACCACATCCACATCGCCGTGTCCCTGGTCCGCGAAGACGGCACCAAAGCCTCCACCCACGGCGACTACAACAGAGCCCAGAAAACCTGCCGCGAACTCGAAACCAAGTACGGGCTGGAAGAGCTCTCCACCGTGCACGCCACCCGCGGGTACGACCGTGCAGAAAAAGCCACCGCGACACGCGACCAGCGCGAGATGCATCGGGCATCCCTCGCCCGCAAAGTGCGTGCCAGCGCTACCGCCTCCAGCAGCGAAGCCGAGTTCGTTCGCCGCGCCAGGGACATTGGCCTGCTGGTGAGGCCACGGTATGCGAAGAACACCACCGACGTCATCGTGGGCTACTCCGTTGCCGAGCGGCCGAAGCCGGGGGAGCGGCCCATCTGGTTCGGGGGCGGCACCCTCGCCACCGACCTCCGCCTTGGACAACTGCGGCAGGAATGGACCGACACCCCGCAGGCGGCAACAGAAGCAGCGGCCGAGTGGAACGCCGCGGCACGCAACAAACGCAAAGCCAATACCCGCGGCCCCGAACAGGCCCCGCCGGCCCCGAAGCTGTGGGTGGACTATACCCGGAACGCCACCGCATTGGCCGACCAACTCCGCTCTATTCCCCGGGACGATCACGCCACCTGGGCGAAAGCTGCGCGCGAGGTTTCCGGTGCCTTTGCCGCATGGTCCTACAGGCTTGAACCAACACCCGGGCCGCTGGCAGCCACCGCAGCCGAACTGTCCCGGACAGCCCAGCTCCGCGCATCAAAGGCAGACAGTAGGCCTGTGGCTTTGCCGTCCATTGCCGGGACGGCCATGTTGTTCATGGCAGCATCCTCCAAGAACAAAACCGCAGCCCAAACAGCGCTCATGGTCCAGCTGATCAACACCGCCTTCGCTGTGTATGAAATGCACGCCCAGTCCGGACGAGCACGCGAAGCCCAACGCCTCCGCTCCGTGGTCGAAAACCAGCTGGCACCCTTCACCGCCACCATGCCCAAACCAGTCCCGCCCGGCGCCCCAGAACAGACAACCCCGGAGGCGGATGTGCCGCCCCGGGCGGTTGACATCGCGCGGCGGGGACTGGTGCCCATCCGCTCAGGAACAGTGGTACCAATCACGCCGGCACCCGCCACACAAGCAAAGAGCCATCAGCCCGGCCAGCGCGATACCGGCCAGGGCCTCGACCGATAAGAAACACACCACTAGTGCAAGGGGGAAACACTCATGAGTGAATCAGACGGAATCGACGACGTTATAGACGGCGGACTGCGGCAATCACTGATGATCGCATCCCGCATCGCAGAGGCCCTGGCCCGGCACCGCCAGGAAGACCAGCGGCAGCAGGAACACCTCGACTCACAGGCCGAGCACGAAGCTGCCGCGCGCTTGGCGGTCGAGCGCAGCGCCGCCCGCGCAGCACTAGCGGCTGTCGAGAAAGATCTGTGGTGGGACAAAGCCCAGCCCTCCGACATCGCCACCGCCTACACCGTCGCCGAAGGATGGAAGGACCACGACCCGGCAGCCCTGGCGGCGTCGGAGAAAATCCGTCAGGAAGTCCTGACACGGTACGGCATCGACGCCCACGACGTCGGACCCGACGCCGCCTATCTCGAATCAGGCATCCACACCATCACCACCGAACAGGCGCGGCAGGAAGCCCTTGCCAGCGCCCAGGAAGAAGCACGGAAAGCAGCCGCCGAGCACGAAAAAGCCATGCAACTGCTTGCAGCTGCCCGCACCGAAGAACTCCGTACCCAAGCTGTGAAACTCGCGCCGGAGATGGAACGCCATCAGGTACCCGTGGAATACCTCGCCAACCCCGAACTGACCAAAGCACTTCAGCACGTACACAAGGCCAAGACGCCAAAAGCGTTGGAGGTAGCGGACGCCGCCGTAAAGGAGCGCATGTTCCTGATCGGCAAGGACGGCATCAACGGACCCGACATCGACCAGCTGAAGCAGGAAACCACCGCGAACGTCAACGGCGCAGGCGAGGAACACTTCAAGGACCCCGCCTTCGTGGATGCAGCCAAGAAGCTGCACGAAGCGAAACTCCTGGCAGAAGGCGGCTTCACGGGCGACAAATGGTCAACCCAGGAACAGCGATACGAGCGGGCCGAGAAAGAACTTTTCGCCCGCATCGAAGGCCTCGGCCGGGACATCGAAAAGCAGGTCACCGGCACCAACGACAGTCCGCGCCTCACAGAGCAGGGGCTCAAAGCGGAGACCACATCCGGGGCCGACTACGGCTCCGCCGAACACCACCAGCAATTCGCCGAAACCCTCACCACCACCGGCGCAACAGAACCCCAAATCCGCGGCCGGCTCGCCGCAGCCCGCAGCGAAGGAACCCACCCCAGCGCCGCCGTCACTACAGCAGGGGCCGCGAAAGCACGCAAAACCAACCGCGGGATGACAGCAGGTGCCGAACGGACAAAGAACGGCCCCAGCCGCTAGCGCGAAATCCGCTAACCAACGCGAACTCAAAGTTAGGCTGGAACATGGGTGAGGACGACACGTCAACGATGCCGGTAGCGGCGAAAGCTGGCCGGAGAAGCAAGCCGAAGCGGAAGAGTTTCACGCGTCGGCAGGAACTCGCCCGTCAATGGCTGGAGCGGCTCGTGCCGCCGGAACGGATCACCGACGAGCGGGTGAACGAGCTGGCCGCTGTCGTGGACAGATACCGACCCGACAGCAAGTTCCTGACCATTGCCGACGCGATGATCAGAAACAACGAAACCCCCACCATAAAGAAAGTCGCCGCACGGTACGAGTCCCGCAAAAACGCCTACCTGCGTCGCAACGCGCGTACGGCACCGGTGGAACTCACTCCCGCTACAGTCGACCAGCTCACGACCCTGATCCGTGCCTCGCGGGAGCGTCGCGGCCATGGACCGGCCTGGTCCGAAATCCGCACCGTCATGGGATGGGACCGCGGCCAAACCCGGCACGCACTCACGCAACTCCGCGCCGAGGGTGTCATTTCCTTCACCACCGACAGCGGCTCCCTCACCCTCCCGGAAAAAACCGCACACCACAGTGCTTCCGCGCAGTATAGTTCAGCGGCCAGGAAGCCGGCCTGACACCCACATCGGGGGAATGAGGACACGGGTCCGGCCCACCGTACCGTGGCCGGCCGGGATCCTTTGGCGTGCCCCTTAGGGGAGGTTGTCGCCGATGACCAGGGCGAGGTAATCACCGGCTGCTTCCTGGAAGCCGTACTCCCTCCAGTAGCGCCGCACGGCGGCCCTCGCCTGCACATACTGTGGTGAGCCCTCTGGCACGCCGTCCTCCAGCAGGGGAGCGGCGTCCAGAACGACGAGGGTGGTGTTACGTGCCACCGTGGAGAGGATCGCCGTTAGAACAGCGTGGCCGGTTTTGTGGCCGCGGAACCGTGGATCAATCGTGATCTCGGGAACGACCAGCAAGTCACCGCCGAGATCCATCCGCGCCGCGAAACACAGGTCCGGCCGTTCATGGACAAGCATCTCCGCGACATTCAACATTTCCTGGTCGACCGCGTCCAAGGCATCGAGTAAGTCGATCGTGCCGGCGTCCGGAACCACCCAGAACCGGGCATCACCGACAGGCACCGTCCCGTCGGGGTCCTCATCATCGTCGAACACGAACGTGCCCGTTTCGATGGCCAGACCCCATTCGACCGGGTCCGTCTGGTTGTACCGGCGCCGGGAATGCCGCGGTACTCACAGCTGTACCGGAACGTCAGAAACTCAGGATCCAGCGCACGCATGACCAGTTTCCTCCCCCTAATTCTTAGAGCAGTGAGCCCCATCAACTCCCAGGGCCGGAACCGAGTCTATGCCGCGCCTGCGGGGGTGAAAGTTTTCTCCGGCTTTTCCGTCATGATCCGGACCGAACCCACACTGTACCCGCCAGGGGTTCCTCCAACCCTCGATGAGGATGCGAGCTTCCGAAGTGCAACTGGCCCGTCTTCAACGGGCTGGACCCGGTGAGTTCTGCCCGGTGAGTTCTGATCGGTGGTGTTTTAGCCGGTTGGCGGGAGGGACAGCCGATCTGGACGCCGTGGGAGAGTTTAGCCGACTGAGGGGTGCAATCCGTGTCCGCGCGGTCTTAGGAAGCGACTGGTAGTAGGAGTAGTATTGGTACTACTCCTACTACTGAAGGCTGCGATGATGTTGAGTGCGAAAGACCGTGTGTACGCCGCCGCCGAGGAAATCAGTGCTGAGCGTCGGCCGACGGTCTCGACGGTCCGCGCCGCGGCGGGGGTGAGTAATGCCGACGCGACCCGGTACTTGAAGGAGTGGAACGAGGAACGGCAGGCCGCTGGGGGGCAGGTCGCCGCTACACCCCCGGCCTTGCTCGAAGCAGCCGCTCGTCTCGCCGGTGCAAGTTGGGCCGAGGCGGTCACGCTCGCGAACGAACGGCACGCCGCTATCGAGGCCCTGTGGGCACAGGAGCGCCGGGAAAAGGACCAGGAGATCGCCGAGCTCGTGACGGATCTGGATGCAGCAAGCGCCGAAAAGGACGCCACCGCCACGGCCCATGCAGAAGAACTCGCCCGTCTGCAGGAACAGCGCGCTGGACTGGAACGCCAGATAGCCGAGCTGGGGCAGCAGCTGGAAGAGTCGCAAAAAGCAGAACGCACCGCAGCCTCCGAGGCCACCGACGCAGTCCGTGCCCTGGCCATCGCCGAAGCCCGGGCATCCACCCTCGAAGAAGCCCATAACGCCCTCCTTGCCCGGATCACCCCCCAGGCCGGCGACGCCGAGCAGTAACCCCAGGGCATCGGGGGGGCGTGACCATGGTCCCCGATGCCCTGGACTGCCGAGCCCCGACTGAGTCCCGATCCTGAGGAGGAGCCGTCCTGCGCCTCCTAGGGACGCGAGCAGCGTGCGCCACCGTTGTTGAGCTTCCACTCGCCCAGTCCTGTCCTCGCAAACATCTGCCCACGTGACCCCTGGGTGGGAAAATATCAATATCTACTAAGATTTAGTGTTTTCCTATACTTTGTTAGATATTGATAGACCCTAAGAGGTGGTGTTTCATGGATCCCGTAGCCAATCCCTATTCGCCAGGGGCTGGAAGAAAACCGGCCGCGCTGGTCGGCAGGGATCGTCCCAGACGGGACTGGCAAGTCGCGATCCAACGGGTTGAAGCCGGCAGGTCGGCCCAACCGTTCGTCCTCTACGGCCTCCGAGGGGTCGGGAAAACCGTGCTCCTCTCGGATTTCCGGCGTTCAGCTGCCGACCGGGATTGGCTTGTCGCGCAGGTCGAAGCAGGTGCAGGAAAATCCCTGCGTGAAGCGCTGGGAGAAGCGCTCCACGGCCCCCTTGCTGACCTCGCCCGCCCCTCAGCGGGCAGGAGGCTGCTGAAGGCCCTGAAGACCGCCGTCAGTTTCAAGGCCTCATATGACCAGAGCGGAGCCTGGAATTTCGGATTGGATCTGGACGGTGCTTCAGGCGGGGGAGCGGACACCGGTGTCCTTGAAACGGACCTTAAAAAGCTCATCCAGGACCTTGCGCTGGCCGCCGAAGAAGAAAATGTTGGGCTAGCCATCCTCGTCGACGAAGCACAAGACCTCGAGACAGCCGAAATCGTGGCCCTCTGCGCCATAGCCCACGCCGCTGCACAAGATGACTGGCGCGTACTGTTCGCATTCGCTGGCCTGCCCAGCCTGCCCAGGGTCCTCGCCGAAGCGAAATCCTACGCGGAGCGTTTCAACTACGAGAAAATCGAGGAACTCCGCGGAGCGGTGGCCTCCGAAGCCTTGACCAAGCCCGCTGCCGACGACGGCGTCGAATGGGACGCTTCGGCGGTCGCCCTGATAGTCGATGAAAGCGCGGGATATCCATACTTCCTGCAGCAATTCGGGCAGGACACATGGAACGCCGCTGCAGGAGGAACCATCACATACGACGATGCCCGGGTTGGAGCAGCCAACGGCAGAGCGGCATTGGACAGCGGCTTCTTCCGGGCACGATGGGACCGGGCCACCAGAGCGGAACAGAACTACCTAAGAGCCATGGCGGAGGACGGCGACAACGGCAGTTTCTCAGGGGAAATCGCCTCGCGGCTGGGCAGGGGACCAGCCAGCTTTGGCCCCATCCGGGCGAACCTCATCTCCAAAGGACTCGTCTACGCCCCCGAGCACGGCGTCATTGCATTCACAGTCCCGGGGATGGCAGCCTTCATAAAGCGCCAACCTAAGTGACTCTCACGCAGTAGCAATCCGAAGCTTGATTTTCAGTCGGTGACAAATCCCTGCGCGGAAACGTAGCAGAACCCTGAGTATGTCAGTCTGATCGGAGCCCACTAGGACGGCCCGAACGGTACCCACCAGCTGGACATGCCGAACCTAATGACGGCTTGAATGGTACCCACCTGTGAGCGTTGATCCATCCAGTGTTGGATCAACGACGGGAGGGCCGGGATGGGGTCAAGAGTGGAGTTGTTCGCGCAGATTCGGAGGGATGCCCGGGTGGAGGGGGCATCAATCCGGGAGCTTGCCCGCAGGCACCAGGTGGCGCGGAAAACCGTGCGTAAGGCGTTAAGTTCCCCGGTCCCGCCGGAGCGCAAAACTCCTCAACGATCCTCGCCGCGGCTTGATCCTTTTAGATCCGCGATCGATGCCATGCTCGTCGAAGACACGACGGCGCCGCGGAAGCAGCGTCACACTGCCCGGAGGATTCTTGCCCGGCTCATCGAAGAGCACGGCGCGGAGGAGTTGTCGTATTCGACGGTGCGTGACTACGTTCGGGTCCGCCGGGCGCAGATCGATGTGGAGGCCGGCCGCCGGGTTGAGGTATTTGTTCCCCAGGAACACGCCCCGGGCGCGGAAGCTGAAGTGGACTTCGGCGAAGTCTGGATCGTGCTGGACGGGGTAAAGACGAAATGCCACATGTTCATCTTCCGGCTGTCCCACTCTGGCAAGGCCATCCACCGGATTTACCCCACCCAGGCCCAAGAAGCATTTCTCGAAGGCCATATCGAGGCGTTCAACGAGATCGGCGGCGTGCCGGTCAAACACATCCGTTATGACAACCTCACCAGTGCTGTCAGGTCCGTGGTGTTCGGGCAGGGACGGAACCGCCTGGAGAACGATCGGTGGGTGCTGTTCCGTTCGTTCTATGGATTTGATGCCTTTTATTGCCAGCCAGGTATTGCCGGCGCTCACGAGAAAGGCGGGGTAGAGGGCGAGGTGGGCTGGTTCCGCCGCAACCGGCTTACGCCGATGCCCGTGACGAGGTCCCTTGAGGACCTCAACGACCGGATCCGGAGCCGGGAGGTCCAAGACGATCAGCGGCGAATCGATGGCAGGATCCGCACCATCGGCCAGGACTTCGCCGCGGAGGCCCCGCTCCTGGCACCGTTGCCGGCGGACGAGTTCGATCCCGGTCTGGTGCTGAACCCGAGGGTGGACCGGTCCTCGATGATTACCGTGCGGATGGTGAAGTACTCGGTGCCGGCACGGTTCATTGGCCGGCGGGTCCGGGTCTCCTTGCGGGCGTCCGAAGTTGTGGTGTTCGACGGCCGCGCGGTGGCGGCCCGGCACCAGCGGATTATTGCCAAGGGCGGGCAGTCGGTCCAGTTGGACCATTATCTGGAGGTCCTCAAGACCAAGCCCGGCGCTTTGCCTGGTTCCACAGCTTTGGCCAGGGCGCGGGAGTCAGGTGCTTTCACCAGCGCCCATGAAGCCTTCTGGTCTGCCTCGCGCAGGGTCAACGGCGATGCCGAGGGAACCCGTGAACTGATTGACGTCCTGCTGCTGCACCGCTCGATGGAAGCCGAAGACATCGAGGCAGGGATCACCGCAGCCCTTGAAGTAGGTGCTGTCAGCGCCGACGTCGTAGCGGTGGAAGCCCGTAGACACGCCTCCAGCATCCCCGCTGGTGGGTCCCGTCCTGACCGTCATCGCGGTGCTCATGCTGAAGCGAAAGTGCAACGAGTTGTCAGCCTGACCCAGCGTCGGCTGATGGACCCGGCCGCTGTCATCGCCGGGCTCCCTCCAGACAAGCGACCGCTCCCGACAATCAGCGCCTACGACGAGCTGCTGGCCAAACGCACCGAACACTCCGCAGGAACCACGTCGAAGGAGAACATCTCATGAGCCCCACCGCACCGGCCACCACCATCACCCCAACCCTGCGACGGCGCCGCGGCCTGACTGAGCAGGCCGCGGTCGCGGCCGTGGACCAAGCATGCCGCCGGCTGCGCCTGCCCACCATCCGGGCGGTCCTGGACGAAGCTCTGGGCGTGGCGGGGAAAGAACAACTCTCCTACCAAGGCTTCCTGGCCGAGCTGTTGCTGGCCGAGTGCGATGACCGCGACCGTCGCTCCTCAATCCGACGCGTCAAAGCCGCGAACTTTCCACGGGACAAATGGCTCGGTGATTTCGACTTCGACGCGAACCCGAACATCAACCCCGCTACCATCCATACCCTCGCTACCGGCGACTGGATCCGCAAAGGCGCACCGCTATGCCTGATCGGGGACTCCGGAACAGGCAAATCCCACCTGCTGATCGGGCTGGGCACCGCTGCAGCTGAGAAGGGATACCGGGTCAAATACACGCTGGCCACCCGGCTCGTGAACGAACTCGTCGAAGCCGCCGACGAGAAAGTTCTCGCCAAGACCATCGCCAGATATGGCCGGGTCGACCTGCTGTGCATTGACGAGCTCGGCTATATGGAGCTGGACCGCAGAGGAGCCGAACTCCTCTTCCAGGTCCTGACTGAACGCGAAGAGAAGAACTCCATCGCTGTCGCCAGCAACGAGTCGTTCTCCGGCTGGACCAAGACATTCACAGACCCGCGTCTCTGCGCCGCGATCGTTGACCGGTTGACCTTCAACGGCACCATCATCGAAACCGGCACGGACTCCTACCGCCTCGCCCACAGCCTGACGAGGAACGCGCACTCTGACGTAGCAGCATCCGGCCGCCCCACGAACACATAGGTTGTCGTTGCCATGTCATGCCGCGCAGCAGGACAGTTTTGAGACGTCAGTAGTGAAGGACTGGGCTGCTATCTTGATGCCTTCGGCCATGGTCAGATACGGGCTCCAGAGGTTCGCGACCTGATCAACGGTCATCCCGGCCTCCAGAATGTAGACCCCGGCCGCTGCGAGGTCCCCGGCTTCCTTTCCCACGGCAGTGATCCCGACGATCCGGCCCGTGTCCGCGTCGGCAACGATCTTGATGAAGCCGTGGGTGTCACGGTTCACCAGCGCCCTGGGGACAAATTTGAGCGGCAGAACCCGGCACATGCACCGGATCCCTGCCTGGTTCGCTTCCTTGTCCGTCATCCCTACCGCCGCCAGGGCGGGGCTCGTGAACGTAACCCGGGGCAGGTGCCGGTAGTCGACCTCGCGCCCGGCACCTTCGAAAGCGTTATCCACCACCAGGGCCCCGTGCGCGGCGGCGACATAGACGAACTCCCGGTGCCCTGTCACGTCGCCCGCGGCCCAAATCCTCGGATTAGTACTGCGAAGGCTGCCGTCGACCAAGACTTCCCCGCGGTCCCCGGTTTCGACACCGACCATACAAAGGTTCAAATCCTCCGTGACCGGGCGTCGGCCTGTTGCCAGGAGCAAGCGCGCGGCCCTGAACTCCTCCTGTCCTCCTGAGACGGAAGCGTCCACGACCACATCCCCAGACGACTGATCGGTCCGGACCGAGGACACTGTCGCCCGGCGGAGGACCCGGATACCCTCGTCGGCGAAAACACCCGTGAGGGCATGCCCGGCTTCAGGCTCTTCGGCCGAGGCGAGCCTGGAGCGGACCAGCATGGTCACCTTCGTTCCGAGCCGGGCGAACAGCTGCGCCTGCTCCAGGGCCACATACCCTCCGCCCAAGACCAGCATCGAAGAGGGAACTTCCTGCAGCTCCATCGCACTCGTGGACGTCAGATAGTCCACCTGGTCCATTCCCGGCACTTCAGGAATCCAGGGGGTGGAGCCGGTTGCCACCAGGTAATGTTCGGCGCTCACCGTCTCAGTGGTCCCGCCCGGGAAAGTGATGTTCAAAACCGGGACGGCCGCGGTTCCGGCGAACGCCGCCGTCCCCTGCTGCAGCTTCCATCCGTAATCCGCGGCGAGGTCCACATACTTCTCTGACCGCATGGCCTCGACTAGGGAGCGCTTCCCGGCGACCAGTTCGGGCATATCCACCGGCGCCGAGGAGTTGCTGATGCCGGGGAACCGCCCGGAAGCGTCCACGGCGACATGGCGGGCTTCCGCGGCGGCCAGCAGGGCCTTGGACGGGATGCAGCCCGTGTTCACGCACGTGCCGCCCACAGTGCTGCGCTCAACCATCAACACCCGCTTGCCGCGATTAGTTGCGCGTATGGCAGCAGCGAAAGCACCCCCGCCGGAACCGATGATGGCCAGGTCATAATCGAAAGGTGTTGCCGACATGAGGGACTCCTAAAGATGCGAGGGGGAGCAGCCGCCAGCACAACTGCTGCTCAGCCGTTGCGGGCCTTCAGCCGAAGACCTGCTCTGCATCTCATTCTCAACCTTCCCCTAGACTGGAATGTCAAGGAATCGCCGTCCTGGTGGCCTGCTAAGAAATGGGTTCATGATGCGTATCGGTGAGGCCGCGGCAGCGGCAGGGATGACGACGAAGACGCTGCGTTTCTACGAGGACAGCGGGCTTCTCCCGGCAGCGAAGAGATCCTGTAACGGCTACCGGGACTACACCGAAGACTCCGTGGCCAGGCTCGAGTTCATCCGCCGCGGACGGGCCGCAGGCCTCGCCCTGACGAAGATACGTGAAATTCTTGGCCTCCGTGACGCCGGAGAAGCCCCCTGCGCCCACGTCCAGGACCTGCTCTCCAACCAGCTGGCAGACCTCGACCACCAGATTGCCGAACTGATTGCCTTGCGATCCGTCGTCGCCGGCCTCCACGCCAACGCCGCTGCCGGGACCGACGCAAGCTGCGATCCCGGACGCATCTGCAGCTACCTCTGACGCCCGCCTCCACCGGACGCCAGCTCCCAGCCTCCAGACCTTGGACTTCGTCCCGACCCGTGGCAGCGGTTTCACAGCGCCAAAAAGCAGACCAAAGCGCCTCCGCACTGTCCGGCTGGTGGGTACCGTTCGGGCCGTCCTAGTGGGCTCCGATCACGTTGACACAATCAGTCTCCATGGTGCCGAGCGCTTGTTCCATCTCGGACCACAGGGACGCGCCAACCAAGAGTCCAAATATCACGATGAGCGCGGTAAGAGCCCACGCGCACATCAGCGGAAATTCATCTTCATTTTCCCCCCCCAAGATGATTCAGAACGAATACTTCTGCTCTCAGGACTGGAAGTCTAACGGTGAAGGTTCGCAGGTTGGGGTTGGGGTTGGGGTCCTTCGACCATGGAGGGGCTGGCAGGCGGTGTACCTGTTGAAATCTGCAGACAGGAAATGTGTCCTTTGCCGTAGTCCCGCGGCTGGGTGTCGAAAAATCGCTTGGAGTTCGGTCTTCCTCATGGTTCAGGTCATCCGTGGATGAGCATCGTTGAGCTGGCAGCAAGGTTCAACTGGCTCAAAGTTCTGGTTTGGTGCTAGTTTCTGCAGTTCTTCTGCGTAGAATGCTTTGAGTGGACGAGTCCGTGCCACCTTCTACACAAGGGACCGCATCATGCTCTTAAAGTTCAGAGTCAGCAACTATCGCTCCTTCAGAGAGGAGGCGGAGTTTTCAGCCCTTGCAACGCGCCTAGACAAGGGCTTCGGCGTTCCAGTCGTTGTTGCAGCCGATGGAAGCACAGTTGACGTGCTCCCGATTGTCGCCGTGCTTGGGGCAAATGCATCAGGTAAATCGAACCTTCTTCGTGCCATGGCAGCGATGCGCGACCTCGTCTTGAATTCGGCCGCGCGACCCGTCTTTCGAAGTTTCGAGATAGAGCCTTTCCTCCTTGATCCGAGATACGGCGATCAGCCCACGCTAATGGAGATTAATTTTGTACTGAACGGTGCGCGTTATCAGTACGGTTTCGAAGTCCGACAAGGACGGGTGATGGAGGAATGGCTTCAGACCTTCCCTCATAAGCGCCCCCAGAATATATTTGATCGACAGAACACTGATGAATTTCAATTAAAGGAGGGGTTTGGGCGTTTTGGTAAGTTTCTAGCTGATACCACGCGACCCGAAGTCCTTTTTCTTTCTTCCGCTGCTGGTGCTGGACATCCGCTTCTCTCGGAGATTTATCAATTCTTCGTTAACAACCTTCAAGTTCTTGATGTCGCGAATCGCGGGCAGTTGGACGATGCCTTAGTTACTCGTCTACTGCAGCGAAGGGACAAGGCTGTCGAACTTCTTTCGATGGCTGACCTAGGGATCGTCGATGCCTACGTGGAGACCGAAGGCAGGTCTCCGGAGGAACACGAAAGATTACGTTCTATCATATTTGGAAACATTGATTTTCCGGATGATCTTTCCGATGACGATAAGGAAGTCCATGTTGCGGAAATGATGAAAGTAATGTCTCAGGAAGAGCCTACTCTTGAATTAGTTCATCGGGCTGGACGAAGGGCCGTTAGATTGCCTTTTGATCAGGAGAGTCATGGAACAAAGTCGTGGCTATCTTTTGTCGCTCATGCTCTGGAAATTATTGAAGTCGGGGGAATTCTTCTGATTGACGAGCTAGATGCCAGCATCCATCCACTCTTGCTTGCTCATGCACTTCGCCTCTTCCAGTCAAGAGAAACTAACCCGAATGGGGCGCAGCTTATTTTCTCAACCCACGATGTGACTCTTCTGGGTGGAACTGGCGATGCCCTTGACCGGTACCACCTCTCGCGTGGGCAAGTTTGGCTAACCGAGAAGGGGCGAGATGGCGGGTCTGTCCTCGTTCCTTTAGCTGAATACAAACCTCGTAAGGGCGAAGACCTGGTGCGGGGCTACCTGCAAGGAAGGTATGGGGGAACGCCGCATCTGGTTCCTATGTCCGCTGAGGCACTGCCCAAGGGGCAGATCCGTGGCTAAGAATCGCAGAGGTGGCTCGCGGCTAGAACGCAAGGTTGCGACGCGCACGCCGAAGAAGCGCATCGTTGTTGTATGTGAAGGCGAGAAAACGGAGCCTATGTATTTGAAGCTCATAAATGCTAAATCTGAGGCTGCGCTCGTGGAACTTCTCGTGGTCGACGAAACGGCTACGTCGCCTAAGCAACTTGTGGAGCGCGCCTGCAGGGAGAAGAAGAACGCTGAGAAGTTGTTCCGCCAAACGAAGGACCCGAATGTCAGGATTGACGAGATGTGGTGTGCCTTTGACGTTGACCAGCACCTGATGATCAAGGAGGCGCGTCAGCAGGCAGAATCTAACCAGGTGCGGCTTGCTATCTCGAATCCATGCATCGAACTTTGGTTTCTTATCCACTTCACTGCCCAACAGGGCTTCATTGATCGTCACGACGCCAAACGCAGACTTCAGGGTTACCTCCCTGGCTACGATAAGCGGCTTACAACCTTGGATGAACTCGAAGGAAAATTTGATGATGCGCGCGATCGAGCCAGGAAACTCGATGCCAAACACCACGGGGACGATACAAAGTTTCCGGACAATAACCCCTCAAGTGATATCTGGAAGTTGGTCGAGAGCATGGGGGCGGAGTACTGACCCGACGCAGGAGGACCGACTTCCACTGAGTCGTCACGAGACAGGCGTCCTAGTAGCGGATCCTTGCTAGGGCCGCGGTATACGCGACATGACACAATCGGAGTCCTAGCATCTGCCCCGGCTAGACGTAAACATCCGAGGTGGTAGCTTCGCATAAGCAAATGACATGAGGAGCAACTCTCACAACGGCAACAACCGAGGAACGGGTCCGATCGGTGAGTGAGACCGTCGCTCGCAATATCGCGGCCTTCATCGATGACTGCGGGTTTCCTCTCACAGAACGTGTTGCAGTATCTCCGCGACCTTGTCGAAGGACTGATCGTGTGGACGCACGTGCGAAACCCGTCAGTCCAGTTCCACTGCCAAACATAGTTTGATCCAACGCGGGACGCAGCGAAAGTCAAGGGAGCGCTGCGTGTCCTAACGAGCTTCACGGGCTCCCCAGATCACCGTTTCGCATTTAGATGCTTGACGGAGATCCTTCCGAGAGACGCTGATGCCTTCTCGGAGCCACGCGATGAGTGTATAAACAGGCCATCCTTGTGGAGACTTCCGTGGTGGATGTCTCATTTTGGCGACCTCACGGCTAGATTTGGCTCCGAGAGTTGTTTGCTTGGGGGTGGGGTTTTGTCTGACATGAGCGGGGCCGGTCCTGGTGTTTCTTCTACGTCCTTAGACTCTGCCACTCTTGCTGCCTTCGCAGGTCTCCCTTCCGACCCCACCGGGACCATAACCTTCCAGCGCTTCGTGTGGCAGGCCAAAATTTCTGTGCGGGACTGGCTAGTGACTCTTGCTCCGAATGGCCCGCTAGCGGTTGTCTGTGAGCATGTGGAGGACTTAGTGGTTGTAGAAAGGGACCAGCTTCGTTTCGCTCAACTCAAAACTCGAGATAAGGGGTCTTGGACAGCGTCGAAAATCTGCAAACCCGGACACGCCGTTAATACCCTTGTGAATTCATACTTGGCGGCAAAAGCAGCGGGCATTCTTGCTATATCGAGATTTGAAGTATGGCTCGAGGGGCCCCAGGGTGAGGACACGGACACGGTCGCATTCTTCAGGGACCCAAGTAAGGCCCCTGAGCGAATCAAACAGAAGATCCGTGACATGGGCCTGGCGGGTGCCAAGCTTAGAGACTTCCTCGGCAGACTGGAAATTCGGTGCCGACAGCCTTCTCGAGAATCTATAGACGCCGTGATAATGAAGGCGATAGGTGCCGTTTGGCCGCAACTGGCTTATACACAGATTGAAACCCTGTATGAGAGACTCCTCAGCGCGGCGACGGCTGCGCAATCTTCCTCTGTGCAGCAGCCTACCGTCCGTGCTGCCGTGGAGGCAGCGCGTCTAAACCCAGAGGAGGACAACCACTGGGAACCTATCCGTGCCCAAGCTCTCACGAGGGAACAGCTTCGTGCGCTTTGCCCTCCACTTAGTTCGGATAGTAATGAGCAACTACTGAAGCGGGCCGCCTCGGGCGAAGCCTCATTACTCGAATTGAAATTGGTTCGTGCCGGCGCGCAGCAAGGAACAATCGCCGCCGCGAAGCTTGCCCGAGCGGACGCAGAAGTCGCAGCCACTGGCTTTCTCGCCGCAGGCGATGCCGGCCAGGACGGCTTCCATGCTCTGGACCAACGGATCCTGTCCATGGCCGATTCACTTTTAGCTCTGAGCGCTCTGAACGGAACAGGTATTAATCGTCCTGCTGAGTTCATTTACCACAGCCTTATGAGTCGGCCTACTGACGTCAACGCAACCGACGCCGCGCAGGTTTACGGCGGTGACCACCGCTTGGTTGTGGGGCATCTTTGTAACGTCTCGGATCAGTGCCGCTTTAGTTGGGGTCTCTCGTGACGCCTTCATATCCGCTGCCATCAGCGACAAGTTGGCGGGATACGTACCGCTTCAAGAGTAGCCGCGAGGCAGAGTCCCGTATTCTCCTGCTAATCAACGGATTCAGTATGGAAACGTCTGGACCACGGAGCTTGGAGGGGAGGGTAAAGCTCGCTAAACTCGATTTCCTGCTCCGTTATCCGAAGCATTTAGCAACGATACTTGCGAGCCGGGGTCTTCGGGATGCAGCCCGTATTGAGCTAGAACGGCAGGACAGCCCGCTTGAATCACGTATGGTGCGTTACCGTTATGGGCCTTGGGATCCCAGCCACTTCGCTGTTCTTGGTTCCCTTATTGGCCGGGGGCTGGTCGAAGTTGTGCCCGCGGCCGGCACTAATGCACTTGGATATCGGACCACGAGGGAAGGGCGGCGCCTTGCGATCGCTCTTGAAGAGGATGGCGCCTTTGATGATCTTATCGGCCGCATTAAGTTACTACGTCGGCATCTGGACCTTACGGGCGAAGGTCTCAAAAAGATTATTTATCAACTGCCTGAGGTAGCCGGTGCAGCATGGAACAAGGAACTGGTATGACTGAGCCTTCAACTGAGGAGAATGTAAGGGATGCGAGTTCGCATACACTCCGCATCAACTCAATTGAATTGGTGGGTGGCAACAGGACCGTCGACCTGAAGCCAGGTTTGAACCTCATTCGTGGGGACATCACAACGGGCAAGACCACACTCGTTCGCTTGCTCCGTGGCTTCTTGGGGAACATGCCTAAGCACATGCCACCGGAGATGGAGCAGGTGCGGGCACTAACGGGCGAGGTCCTGCTCGGCGAAAGATTGTGGAAGGTTTACCGTCCTACGGTCACCACTAAGGATGTCCCAGTTGAGGTGGCAGAGGCGGATTTGTCTGAAGACGTCGAGGGCATAGCTCTGCGCCTGCCGGCCGCCGGTGCCGCGGGCTATGGAGAGTTCGTACTGCAACAACTTGGTTTGCCAGTGGTCTCTGTTCCCCGCGCTAAGAAGGAACCCACCCTTGATCAAACGCCGGTAACTATTAATGACTGGTTGCACTATTGCATCGTTACCGGCGACGAGTTGGACGTTCAGGTGTTAGGGCACCGTGAGACATTCCGTGATCACAAACGACGTTGGGTCTTTGAGATCGCCTACGGCCTGTACGACGAGGAGCTTGCGCGGCTGTCTGCCCAAGTCCGTCAAGTGGATCTGTCCATCCGCGCAGCAGAGGCCGAGCATGAAGTCGTGGCAGCATTTCTGGCCGAGGCAGAGTTCGGGAGCAAAGAGGAACTAGGGGATACTTTAGAGGCCGAGCAGGAGACACTGGTCGCACTTCAGAGCCGCCAGCGTGACACGCGTAGTGCTTTCGAACATGAGCCAGCAGAGGAGATCGCTGCGTTGCGGGCTGGCGTCCTGGACCTACGCAAGCAGATTGATGCCGATAAAGCCGAGCTTCGGCAACATGAAGCGCAGCTTCATGACCTCTTAGACTTGGAGCGTCAATTGGTGAGCCTTTCAAAGCGTCTCACACGATCGATAGTGGCAGACGAATGGATGGTTGACTTCGATTTTATCGTTTGCCCTCGCTGCGGACACGACCTGGATCGACATCGTGTAGAAACTTCCATTTGCTATTCATGCGAGCAACCCGAGCCGGACATCGCTCCAAATAGGGAGACCCTACTTCGCGAACAGGACCGGGTTACTTTTCAAATAGCCGAAACCAAACAGCTCATTGAAGACCGGCGAGATAGCCTCGAACGCCTGCGCGACGAGAGCAACGAGGGTGCCGAACGACTGATCCAGCTTTCGGATCAGCTTGATCACGCAACCGAGCAATTTGTGTCGAGCCATGCATCCGAACTAAAGGCTCTAGCAGCACAAGTGGCTACGGTCGAGGCAAACGTTGCTTGGCTCCAGCGCTCATTGAAACTCTTCGCGCATCAGTCGAATCAGCAGGAGCGCTTAGACATACTCCGCGACCGAAAGGCAGAGCTAGAGGCGGAAATCGAAACGCACGATGTCTCGGTCGTTCAGGCGGAGGAAAACATTGCTGCCCTTGAGGCGCGGATGCTCGATTACCTCCAGCGTCTGCATGCCCCTACTTTGGGTGACCTGCTAACCGTCCGGATCAACAGATCAACCTATCTCCCCGAGGTCAGTGGACGTACATTCGACGAACTGTCGAGCCAAGGGCTTAAGACTATTGTCAACGTGGCTCACACATTGGCTCATCACACGGTCGCCATAGACAGAGGACTCGCGCTACCAGGATTTGTAGTTCTGGACGGGGTATCGGCAAATTCAGGGAAGGAAGGCCTGGACGGTGAACGGGTTCTTGACATGTACTGGCTCTTCGCTGAAATAGCGGCCTCTTACGGCAATCAGCTTCAAATTCTTGTGGTTGACAATGAGCTTCCGCCCGAAATCGTCACAGCACTGAGCGATCGCATTGTGCTGTCCCTTTCGCAAAACGACAGGCTAATTGTCGTCCCGAGTTAGCCGGTTCGACAACTAGCCCGTGAAAATGGGGTTATTTGGCTTGTAGCCCTTCTGTCCAATGCCGGGGACCATCCTGATGGGTTTTCCACCGCTGCCACTGCCGGGGAGCTTTCCGGATGGCTCCCATTTCAGCGGTGGCTTGGGGAAGCAAAGCCACCAGAAGGATCTCAGTGTATGGCCAACTGACCGCCCAGATTCCGCGGAACCACTGGGCGATGCGGCAGATCTTGGCAGGATCAGGGGATGGGGCGTATTGATTCATCTGATGAGATATGCAGAGTTCAGCTTTACATAACATCCGTAACGCGACTCGGAACTAACCGTGGGGGAGTGCCGAACGCCGGTGTCGGCCGACGGCCTGGTTCCAGGCTCATTCTAGGGAGCGGCGCGGGCTAGCGCTTGACTGTTGGGCGAGGGGGGTGGAGCCTTGCGTGCGTCGGGCGCTAGAATGTAAGCCTCAAAGTGTGGAGTTCGAGGTTCTCTTTTCCTCTAATCGCCTCCAATGAGCGGATCGCTCAGAACAAAGACCGAGGCCTAAGTTCGGGTCTTTGTTCGTTTTAAGGGAACAGTCTGATCCGACGGGCCGCCATGGTCTCCCGAACGATCATTGCTCTGGGTGTGGCATCATCATCGCTCAACAACTGCACCAAAAGGAGGCCTTGGCGCTGTTGGTGCGGGCGTCGCAGACCTGGGAGGAATAGGTCTACGATGTCGCCCGCAGCGACCCGGGCCAAATTCGGGGCCAGCGGTGCAACAGTCGCTTGCCTGACGTGCCCCGTAGAGATCACCTCGGCAGGGTTACGATGCTCTACGAGTCTGCTTTGTGAGTTCTTGAATTGATCGTTCGGTGGCCTCGGCGGCGTCGCGGAGTGCCTGTGGCATGAGGTGTCCGTAGACCCTTTCGGTGGTCTGTACCGATGCGTGTCCGAGGCGGCGTGAAATTGCGAAGAGCGGCATGGCTCCGTCCTGTATGAGCCAGGAAGCGTGGGTGTGTCGGAGATCGTGGATTCGTGGCGTTTTTCCCAGCCCCTTGGTTTGGGCGGTGTGTACGGCTGTCACCCACTGGTGCTGCCAAAACGGCTTGTGGGAGATGCGCGCGTTCTGGGTGGTGGTGAAAAGCAGGTCGCTACCCGGCCGGTCGGTCACCAAGGGGCGGAGCAGGGTTACCAAGGTTTTGTTGATTCCTAGTGTGCGTTTACCGGCGCCTGTTTTGGTTGGGCCCAGATAGTAGCTGGAGTGTCCGTCGCGTTTCCACGCCTTGTTAATTCGCGCGGTAGCGACGCCCGAGGACTCCAAATCGATGTCCGCCACGTTGATGGCCGTCGCCTCGCCGAATCTGGTTCCTGTCATGACGAGGAACTGCACGAAGGTTTTGTAGTGCTCGTCCACACCGTCTAGCAGCATACGGAATTCCGCGGGCGTGAGGAACCGGGCATCCTCTTCAGCGCGCTCAAGAGGAGGGAGAGGGATGCCTCGGCATGGATTGCGGGAAATGTAGTGGAGCCTTTCAGCGGTGTGCATGGCCGCCGACAACAGCCCGTGCATATTGTGAATGCTTTTGGGCGCGATGCCCTTGAGGGAGAGGGCTCTGATCCACTGCATGATTTCGCGATATCCCAAGCCCGGGACTGCAATGAGGCCGATGGTGCTGCGGATGTGCAGGTCTAGCATCCGTTGGTAGGTGGCAATTGTCCCGCTGGAGGGTCGCACGAGCAGGTTGATGTGTTCCTGGACGACGTCGGCGACGCTCGGGGATCCTGGCCAGATTTCGGGTGGGGCCGGTTCCGGGGGCGTCCCGTGGGATCTGAGATGCTGCAACAGGACGCGGGCATCCTGTTCGGTGTGCAGGGTCAGGCTGCGTTGGCGTCGGGTTCCGAGTTCACGCCAACGCACGGAGTATGACGTAGATCCGTCCCAACGGACGCGTGTCCTGATACTGGCCATGGGGACAGGCTACGTCCGGTCGTCAGGGGTTCCAACGGCTCAGCGGCCAAAGGAATCCCACTGGTCTAGCGTGGCGCCAGGTGCTGGGTAATCGCGATGGCAGAGTCCGGGAGTTCGATGGTGCCTGAAGCGACTCCTACGACAAGTTCGAAACCCTGATCGGTGGTGAAGTCGTGCTTGAATCCGTTGACCCACAGCAACAGCACCATCAGCGTCCACGCGGTGCGTTTGTTCCCATCAATCAGCGGGTGGAAGCGGGCCACGGACTCCAACAACGCAGCTGCCTTCTCACCAAGGCCGGGATAGACCTCAACGCCCATGACCGTTGTTGCCGGTCTGGCCAGCGCGGAGGCAAGCAAGCCAACATCGCGGATGTGGAAGCCGTACCCATCAACAACGTGAAGGGCGTCTTCGATATCCAGGTAAGCGGTCACGCGTCCTCAAGGCGGATCAGCAGCTCAGCGTCATGACTCATCACGAAGTCAAGGCCTTCGGTGATCTCACGCCGACGTTCGTGGCGCTGCAGAACCAGCTCTGCTCCCTGCAGCAGCAGAGCTGACTTGGAGGTGTGTTCCTCCGCGGCCAACTTCTCGAGCCGCCGGTCGAGGTCTTCGGGAACACGCAGATTCATAGCCATACATCCATGGTACCAAAACGGTACTTTAAGGTCATTCACGGACTAAGGTACGCAGCCCGTCTGGATGCCGTCGGCGATTGACGCTTCAGATATGCCGACGTAGAACCCATTATTTCCGCACACTGAAGGGTGACTGCCGTCGCTAAAGTGCTAGACTGAAAAGTACGCCCATATGTCCTGTCATGCTATCAGCTTTACATAACATCGGTTATCGGCGTTTAAGTAGGACGAGTAGAAGTAGATGAGAGAACCCGTCCCATCCCGCTTTCTCGTGTTTTCGCAGGTCAGGTAGGCGTTGCAGTACTGAAGCGCCATGGGCTTGTCGCGAGTGAATGCGCGAGGCCGTGCGGCTCGGCGACGTAATCTCTCATTAGATGAGAGAATTTTGCGTACAGTTAGGTCGGTGAGCATCGAACCTGGGCGGATTCCGTCCTTTCTAACCAACGTGAATGTCGGGCTGCTGCGTGCCGAGGACCGCGTCTTTGAAGCGATGCTAGATGGCTGGCGGGCGCAGATGCTGGCACGCGGGCTGTCGACGTCGTATATCAAGAGCTCGTGCGGGACGGTCCAGCGGTTTCAGGAGCATGCGAATGAGTACCCGTGGACGTGGTCGGCGCATCACGTGGATGAGTTCCTGGCGGACCGGCGGAGCTCCGAGAAAGGTTTGGCGTTATCGACGCTGCGGGCTAATTCCGGGTCTATCAGGGCGTTCTGCTCATACCTGACTGATGGGCGCTACGGTTGGGCGGCGTTCTGCGAACGGGTTTTCTCGGACATCCCGGTGCAGGTCGTATTCGAGTGGAACTCGCCCCGGCATACAACGGATGATGCGATGCCGGCACGCCGCCGGGCGTTTACCAGGGCCGAGCTGCAGGCGTTCTTCGACGCCGCCGACGACTTGGTGGACACTGAGTTTGCCAAGGGATCCAAGCGCTGGCTTCCAGCCTTGAGGGACTCGACGGCGTTCAAGGTCGCTTACGCTTACGGGCTGCGGCGGCGTGAGCTGGCGATGCTCGAATATGTCGACTTCGGGCCCAACCCGCACGTTGAGTCTTTCGGCCGGTTCGGGGCGCTCCAGGTGCGCTGGGCCAAGGGAACCAGGGGCTCAGGCCCCCGCCGACGCACGGTTCTGACTGTCCCCGAATTCGATTGGGTCGTCGGGCTCCTTGAGTATTGGCTCTCCCCTGACGGCCGGAAACGTTTCCCCACCGCCGACCGGTCAGCCAGCCTGTGGCCCTCGGAACGCTCCGGCTCCACTGTTTTCCGCAATTTTGACCGCTCTTTCCAGCGGGTGAGGAAAATCGCCGGGCTCCCGGAGGAACTTTCCCTGCACACGTTGAGGCATTCGTACGTGACGCACCTGATCGAGGCCGGCTACGACCCGTTGTTTATCCAGCAGCAGGTCGGGCACAGCTACTCCTCGACCACGGCCCTCTATACTTCCGTGTCGGCGGACTTCAAACAGAAGACCATCCAGAGAATGATCGCCCAGCGGCTGCGCAGCGGCGGCACAAATGAGGGGAACGGCCATGGCTGAACAGCGACGGATTGGCTACCGCTGGAATCTTCGGCAGCTGATGGCCCAACGGAACCTCTGGAAGACCACCGAGCTTCTCCCCCTGCTGAAATCCCGGGGTATCAATCTTTCCAACGCCCAGGTCCACCGGCTCGTCACCGGAACGCCGGAACGCATTCCAGCCCAGACCTTCGCGGCGCTCTGCGACATCCTGGAATGCACGCCCAACGACCTCTTCGAACCCTACGTGCAGATGCGCGCCGCGAAGACCGCCAACGCCCCGAAGAAGCCAGAGGACCTTGGCATCGCCCCCGGTGCGCCGATCGCTCGACGGATCCGCGTGCTGCCACCGGATGAAGATGCCTAGGCCACGAAAAGCCGGAGACCCCGTCAGATGGCCTGAACCATGCGGACGCTGCGGTGAACACCATCAAATCGCGGTCCGCTGGCCGGACGGCGGAATCTGCGGTTACTGCTACCAGCAGGCCAAAAGAACCCGAGGCACCTGCGCCTGCGGTCACGAGGGTGTCCTGCCCGGCCGCGTCGACACGCTGCCGGCATGCCGAAGCTGCTCCGGAGTCCAGCTCAACATCGACTGCATCGGATGCGGGAACGAGGATGAACTCCACTCAGGGAACCGATGCTGGTCATGCATCCTCGCGGCCACCGTCGACAGGCTCCTCAGTCCACCGGATAACCAACCACCCTCCCCGGCGCTCCGGGCAGTCGCCACCGCCTTGAAATCCATGAAGCGGGCCAACAGTGGCATGACCTGGATCCAGCAACCGCACGTCACCGCTTTCCTCCAGCAACTGGCGGCCACGCCTGTGATCACCCACACCCACCTCGACGAACTACCGGCATCCCGCACGCGCGAATACGTCCGAGGACTACTCGTCGAACACCAGGCGCTGCCGCGCCGCGATGAACTCAGCGCAAGGTTTGCTGAATGGGCCGAGCAGGCACTCGAGCGGATCACCAGCCAGAACCATCGGGACATCATCCGGCGCTACATCCGCTGGCACCACCAGCGCCGGATGAACCAGATGGACGAGGTCACCCAAGGCACCTTCCTGCGGGCCAAACAATCAGTCACCGTCGGCATCGAACTGCTGAACTGGCTCACCGAACGAGACACTGAACTCGCAGCACTGACCCAAGCCCACCTGGACCGATGGCAGGCAGAAGGCCCAACGACACGGGGCATTGCCTCACGCTTCCTCGACTGGGCCACCAGAACCAGCCTTATCGATCCCTCATTGAAGCTGCAGCCCCACCGTCGCGGCACCAGCCCAAGACTCGATGCAGCCGCTCAAGCAGAGCTCGTCCGCGGCCTCAGCCACACGACCGACATGAGCCCGCGGGACCGAGCAGCGGCCATCCTCGTTCTGGTCTTTGGCCAACAGGTTTCCGACATCATCCAGCTGACGTGGCACGACGTCAAGGTGACAGAGGATCTGGTCACGGTCACCTTCGGAGCCGTCGAGATCGCACTCACCTCGCCGCTCGATGAGCCCTGGAGAGAACTCGCAGCCACCCCGACCCACGATCAAACAGCAGCGCACCCCAACAGCAACTGGGTGTTCCGCGGCGGCGCCCCCGGCCGGCATCTTCGCGCTTCAACCCTCACCCAGCGCCTCAGCGCCGCGTTCAGCAGCCGGGCCGCCAGACTCGGAACCCTACACGAGCTTACGAAAATCGCTCCGGTGGCCATCATCGCCGAAGCTCTCGGCTACGCCCCGGCCACGATCGATCGCCACGCACTGGCCTCTTCGGCCAACTACATGGAATACATCTCGTCGCTCCACGCACCAAGTTCAAGTCACGACAAACCATCGCTGCCTCTTCGCAGGGGCTACTAGGCCACGCATTGCGCCTATTCCGGCGAAGCGATCCATATCTCGCCATTAGAGAGAACGCGGGCGAGGCATTCGGCGATACGTACCGCATCCTCTTCTGTCGAACCAGGCACGAGCCTGATCCCAAGATGCGAGGCCGGAAGATCTGCACTTACCACTGCTCTTTCGACACTTGGGTCTTCATCGCAGGGGACTCAGCGAGTCATATCTGGGATGAATCGCACCTACATTCCAAGAGTCGTCCTCGCTGATGGAACGTTGAAACGACCCCGCTTGCGATCCAGCACAGCCCGCCAGAAGCAGGGCTAAAACTGGAGACAAGGACTTAGGAAGCGTGCTCATGACTCATGATATGGACAACTCGTGCTGGCCTCATGGTTGTTATTCCGCCTCAAGCGCCTCTTCCTCATACCGGCTGACCAACTAGCCACCGTAATCCAGGCTGCCCTGCAGCATCGACTTCTCGCAAAGCGACGGAAACCTTGACGCTAGGAGGCGCGTTCTCACCGGCCCATGCTGAAGCCTCAGCAAGGCTCACGGAATCAAGATTAAAAGCCGACACAGAATGACCGTCCACCAGGAAGACCCGAAAATCAGAGGTGGTCGATTCCCATACTGTGTCTCGCTCATCAACAAGCCGTGCCTTCATGCACTCAACCTACGACGCGGACTTCATGCGCCCGGAGCAGACGCCAACTCGTCCCACACCAACACGTCCCGCTGCCAGTTGAACCACGGGAGTAGAAGTAGCTGCGAGAACTCCCGTTCGTAACCACGAGTACCAGCATGACCAGTGGATAGCCGAGGTTCGTTCACAAAACCTGGGGCACGCACTTCCGGATGATCCCCAAGCTGATGGCATCCGGCGAATCGACGGATATCTCGTCCTCGATCCGCTCGCGTAGAGCTTTCCAACTGAAGGTTTTCTTCAAAAGACAAGGCTCTATCCCCCAGATTGGGGATAGAGCCTTGACCGCCGGGTACGGTCACGCTGTTCAACGAAGTGTGTAGGGACCGAGGTTTTGGCTGTAGCTACTAACCCCTGCCCGCAAGCTCATCGAGCAGCATTACACCCCTTGGTTGCCGCGGACGACACGCGGTAGTGGAAGCCGGTCCGCTCTTCTTTTGCCCAGACTTGAAATTCGGATTTGTGGAAGAGCTTCCTGCCCTCCAGGGGAGAGCGCACCCACGCCATTGTCCCATCCTGGGTGACGGCGTCGACTAGCCCAGCCCATACGCGGCGTCCTTCCCTGTGGATTTCGACATTAGCGCCACCGAGCATGCACCAGTTATCTACGAGTCGAAGATGCATGGGCTACTTCCTTCGCATTCCACCCGGTCCCACGGCAAGCTACAGCCAGGGAACGGAACGAGACCTATTCACTTTCGGGTTGGAGGAGAAATGCACGTTTGATGCCGGCCGGCCGGGCGTCAAGTGGCTCAACTCAGGCGATGCTTAGGACATCCAGGCGGTCCAGGACCATGCGGGCATATTCATCAGTAGTCGCAGTTCCGCCCAGATCACGCGTTCGTACCGGTGTGTAGGCAAGAACGCCGAAGGCAGCCTCCAGTATGTCCGCTGCGGCTTCCGGGTGCCCCAGGTGGTCCAGCATCATCGAGGCAGACCATATGGTGGCAAGGGGATTGGCGATTCCTTTGCCAGCGATGTCCGGCGCTGACCCGTGCACTGGTTCGAACATGGAGGGGAATTCGCGTTCCGGGTTGATGTTTGCCGATGGCGCTACACCGAGGCTGCCTGCGATGCCTGATGCGAGGTCGCTGAGGATGTCACCGAAGAGGTTCGAACCCACGATGACGTCGAAGCGGGAAGGATCCATAACAAGCTTGGCCGCGAGGGCGTCCACGTGTTCCTGGTTCCAGGCGACCGTTGGATGGCTTACAGCTCTCTCGACGACGATTTCGTCCCAGAAGGTCATGGTGTGGATGATGCCGTTGGACTTCGTCGCCGAGGTAAGCATGCCGTGCCGTTTCTCGGCCAGATCAAACGCGTAGTCAACGACGCGTGTGACTCCTTGGCGGGTGAAGACCGACTCCTGGATGGCGGATTCTTCAGGCAGGCCTCGGTTTCGCCGTTCACCGGCGTTGGAGTACTCGCCTTCGGAGTTCTCGCGGACGATGACGAAATCCACTCCCTTTGCAGTGATGTCGGGGCGGAGCGGGCTTGGTGCTCCGTCAAGGACCTTGATGGGTCGCAGGTTGATGTATTGCTTGAATTCCTGGCGGATGGGGATGAGCAGGCCCCACAGGGACTCGTGGTCCGGGACCCCCGGCCAGCCCACTGCGCCCAGGAGAACGGCGTCGTGATGACGGATCTGCGCGAGTCCATTGGCGGGCATCATGGATCCTTCTGCGGCATACCGCTGGCAGGACCAGTCGAATTGGTCGAACTTGAACTGGATCCCGTGGCGGCGTCCCACTGTTTCGAGCACGGCGAGGGTGGGCGGCATGACCTCAGTGCCGATGCCATCTCCGGGGATAACTGCGATGCGATATGTGTTTGTCATGCAACTCATCCAACCCTTGGAGGCGAGGGTCCGTCCAAGGCTTAAAAGCTTGGGTTCCGATAAGTTTTTCCTATCGGAGCGCGGCATGAAGGCTCAGCTTTGGAAGCCGTCTTTGGCCATATCAAGGAAAACCTGCGCGGCGGGGCTGACGGGTCCTGACCTATGGACCAATTCGACGGCGAGTTCCTCGCGGACATCCAGTTCCCTGATCGCCAGGCCGGCAGCCTGGGCAACACCTCGGAAGGCGTCGGCGACTACAGCTATTCCCACGTTTTGCAGAACCAGTGGGATGAGGGCTTCGCGGTGTTCAATTTCGACCACAGCGCGGCTGCCTTCGGCGGCACCGAGAATCAGGTCGGCTGCACGACGCATTCCTGTGCCCGGTTGTCCGACGATCAAGGGCGCCCCGGCGAGGTCGTCCGGCCGCAGAGGGCCAGTTCCGGGAGGAAAGCTGTTTGTATCCCTTGCCAGGCAGAGGTAGTGCTGTATCTGGACCTGGTGGATGGTCAGTTCGGCCGGCGGGAGTTCGGTCAGGGGACGTGCAATCAAACCCAGCTCGGCGTCGCCAACCCGAAGGGCGGAGACCACGTCATCTCTGTTTACTGCAGCCCGAACGATAACCTGCACATCGGGGTAGCGGGCGAGGAATTGGCCAATCATCGGCGCTAAAGGGCTGACGGTCTGGGAAGAAATGGAGCTGATGACAAGCCGCCCGCCCCGCAGGCCCCCCACCGCCTCCACAACGGAGCGGGCAAGTTCCAGGCTGTGCAGCACTTCGCGTGCAGCCGGGATAAGGGCCTCCCCTGCCGGGGTGAGGACAAGCCCACGGTTCGTCCGGTAAAACAACTGGGCACCCAGCTCCTTTTCCAGGCTGCGTACCGCTTGCGACACTGACGGCTGCGCCACGTACAACGTTTCCGCTGCACGGTGTACCCCTCCATGATCCGCAACGGCCAGGAAGTATCTCACCTGACGCAGGTCCAATATTTTGCTCCTTTTCTGGTTGCATGGGCGTCGCAGTATGCCGGTAGAAGCGGGACTGCAACCTCCATTCTCACCGGGCCGGCAGCTCCGTCGCCGTTGTTACCGGCTCCGCTATCGCTTTTTCCTATCGGGGCAATAGAAAACTAGCCTTGGACGTGATACGTCTCACGGGCAGAAGGTAGAGCTAACGATTCAAGAGGTGCACCCAACCGGCAGTAAGGGCCGGGCACGGCTACGGAGCTGCGCGGCAGCACACGGACCGGCCGCCCTGCAATGTTGCCGGGCTCAGCAGCCTCAGCCCAGTAAGTCCGTGGCAGAAAGGTCTTTCCGGGACCCTTGGTTCCCTGCAGCTCTTGGCTGAAACGTCGCCGTTTGCCAACTTCAATTTTTGCGGTTGACCCTTCAGGGGTGGAAACCGGATGGGATAGAGAATGAATGACATTGGAGTCATTGCGTCAGCTGTTTTAACGCTCGTTGGGGTTGTGTTCCTCATCTTGCGGCTAAAGATTGATCCGGTCATCGCTCTTGTTGTGGGCTCGATCGTCCTGGTCCTTGTCAATGGTCTTGGGGCTAAAGCCGCCGTGGATGCCGTGATCACCGGTTTCGGGGACATCATGATCGACATCGGACTGATCATCGGTTTCGGCATCCTCGCCGGGACGCTGCTGACATACATGGGGGCCATTCACAAACTGGGCGCTCTGCTGCTCCGGAAGTTTGGCGCCAAAGCCATGCCCCACGCTTTCGGCGTAACGATCGGCACGATCCTGGCCTCGCTGTTTATCGATGTCTGCCTCGTTTTGACCGCACCCCTGGCTAAAAGCACGGCAGAAAAGCTGGGTAAGGACGGACTGCCCAAGATGGCGTCTGCAGTGATGCTGGGTCTGATCGTGGGACTGACGATGACTATCCCGGGCGTCGCAGCTTTGGCACTGTCTTCGCTGCTCGAGGTTCCTGTGGCCTTCATGCTCATGTACGGCGTTCCCGTGGCCGTCCTGACCATTGTTTCTTCCATACTCATCATGAACGTGCTCTTCCGGATGGGTCTGTGGAACTCGGCCCTGGATGAGACAAACGCCCTGGTCAAGGTCCGCGCTGCTGAAGTGCGTGCGGATCTGCTGGACCCCGTGACTTCCGACGGTTCAAGCAGTGTTGCTGCACACGGCTCAGCCAGCGTCAGCGCCGATGAACCGGACAACTCGTGCCATGCGGGCGAATCCGGCTCAGGCACTGTCGACGTCATAGAGCATGGAGGCACAATCACACTTGACAAGGCACGCCAGCCAGGCCTGCTGCTGGCCTTCTCGCCCCTGCTCCTCGGTCTCGCCCTTATCTCCGGTGGTGCCATTGCCGGGGTCTTGGGAGTCGAATCCCCCATTCTGACGTTGTTCGGCAACCCGACTGTTGCACTGTTGATCGCCCTCATTGGCGCCTGGTTGATCTGCCGCATCCACGCCGGACACGCGGCCACAGCGCGCACGCTGACCCGTGGCTTCCAGGAAAGCGGCAACATCCTCCTCGTCACGGGTGTCGGCGGTTGCCTCGCTGCTGCCGTGAAGGCCATCGGGATCGGCGACATCCTCAAGCAGTACATCCAGCCCGGCGGGTTCGCGCCATTGATCATGGTCTGGGTCGTGGCTGCCGTGCTGCACATCGCCATTGGCTCTGTTACCACGTCCGCAATTACAGCAGCGGGTATTCTTGCCCCCATAGCCGCATCCCTTGAGGTCAACCCGGTTCTCATCGCATTGGCGGCCGCTTCCGGCAGCATGGTCCTCATTCATGTCACCAGCAACACGTTCTGGCTGATGCAAACCGTGTTCGGCATCAGCACCCGCGGCGCTTTCAAGACGTACACCCTGCCCGTCAGTATCGCCGGGGTGATGGGAATGATCTGGACCCTGGTCTTGGACATCGTCATCTGAGCCACGCCGCCACTTCGCACGACAGACCGGCGGAGAGGTACGGGCGCCTTGCTGGTTCCCGGACAACACTGAGATGGGCAGCACGTGCTGATGGCATGTGCTGCCCATCTCTTGGGTGCCGCCATGATCCGTGGGTTATCGAAGGCGGGCAATCCTGGACGGGAGGGTGCCGGCGGCGGCAGCTGCACGTCAAGGGCGGGCTGCAGGCGCAAAAATCAGGGCCAGGTCGGGGCGGAGGCAATGCCGTTTCGTCACAGCACCGCTGTCGGCCTCACTGCGATGTTCAGGAGGTCCTTGGCAGCACCGGGAGGGTGAGGGGTCCCAAACCAGATGGCCCGCAGTTCCCGTTCGAGGGCTAAGCCCGACACGGGAACCTGCACCAGCCGTCCGGCGCGGACGGGCCCCTGCACCTGGAGCTTGCTCAGCACTGCCGGCCCGAGTCCGGCCATGGCACTGGTGCAAATCGCGGAATTACTGTTCAGTTCTGCGATGGGCGCAGCCCGATTGCGCCCCGCGGCGTCGTCCAGGACAGCGCGTGTACCCGACCCCTCTTCCCGCTCAACCAGCGGCGTCGCCGCCAGCTCTTTCAGGGTCAGCGGCTCCGTACGCGCAGCCCAGGGATGCGCGGGGGCGACAACGACGACGAGACTGTCCGCGACCACCCGGACACTGCGAATGTCTCCAGGGACATCAGGGCTTTCAATAAACCCCAGGGAAAGCTCTCCGGAACGCACGCCCTGGATGACCTGGCGGGAATTATTGATGCGCAACGTCGTTTGCACGCCGGGATGTTCGGTGCGGAAGGCACTGATCCAGCCTGGAGCCAAAAACTCTGCGACGGTCATGCTGGCGCCAACCACCAGTTCCGAATGCGACGTTGCCGCCAACGCAGCAGCTCCGGCGGACAGCCGTTCAACGGCATCCAGGATTTCCCGCGCCCACTCCACCGTTAGTGATCCTGAGGTGGTTAGTTGCGATCCCCTCGTGGAGCGATTCAACAGCGGGTACCCCAACCGCCGCTCAAGGGTGGCAATAGTCCGGCTGGCATTAGCTTGAGCCATTCCAATCGCGCGGGCACCGGCACTCAGGCTCCCGGAATCGGCAACCGCCACAAGCAGCCGGACCGCCGGAAGCTGAAGCCACTGCAGCACAGGCGTGGCCGGTAAAGAAGTGTTGGGCATATCAGGATGATATGCCCCCGATAGCGGAATAGCGTCTACTGGCCGCAATCATGTCCTGACACGGTAAAAGATATGGAACAGCTCCCCTCCCCCACCGCCGCTGCTGCAGAGACGGCCGCTCCGCATCCGGCATCCGGTCAGATCTCCTCCCCCGCAGGACGCCTCAGGCTGCTTGCCCCCGGTTTGACCGCTTGCATCGTCGCGGCAGCTTTGGCCCTGGCTGCCCGCCAGCTGCTCCCGGGGGTTAGTCCGCTTATGATCGCAATCCTCCTGGGCGTGGCGTGGCGGAATTTTGCTGGAGTGCCGGCGTCCTGGGGGCCAGGAGTAACGGTGTCAGCCAAGAAGTTGCTGCGCACCGGCATTGTGTTGCTCGGGCTGCAGCTTTCCCTGTCTGAGATCCTGGGCTTGGGTGCAGGGGCGCTAGTCGTGGTCGTTGCTTCCGTTGGAGTGACATTCGCCGCAACGGTGTGGATCGGCCGATTGATGGGCATAGGGCTGACCCAGCGACTGCTCATCGCGTCCGGTTTCTCCATCTGTGGAGCGGCAGCTGTGGCGGCCACTGACAGTGCTGTTGAAGCTGAAGACAGGGAAGTTGTCACCGCCATTGCTCTGGTGGTGCTCTTCGGTACGCTGATGATCCCTTTGCTCCCGTTTTTGGGGACGGCACTAGGCATGCCAGACCCTGCGGTGGGCATGTGGATTGGAGCATCCACCCATGAGGTCGCACAAGTTGTTGCCGCCGGAGGCGCTGTCAGCAGTACAGCCCTTACAGCCGCCGTTACGGTGAAGCTGGCCCGGGTCCTGCTGCTCGCCCCTATCGTCGCCGGCATTGCCTGGCACCGCCGCTCCCAAACAGGAGATACCGCGTCTAAGCGGCCGCCGATCGTGCCGCTGTTCGTGCTGGGATTTGTGGCAATGATGCTGCTCCGGACGTCCGGTCTTGTGCCAGCACCCGCCCTTGAAATAGCCAGCCTGCTGCAGACCGCTCTTCTGACCGCGGCCATGTTCGCACTTGGCCTTGGGGTGCATTTCCGAAGCCTGGCCGCAGTCGGCCGCAAGCCCCTGCTGCTTGCACTGATAGCCACCGCCATCATCCTGGCAGTATCGCTGGTCGGAACCCTTTTGTTCCCGCCGCTGGCCTGACAAGCGAACCGGTGCTCCGGCCTCCCTTGCCCCAGGACCCAGGCAGGTCCCCTTACAAACGGCAGCATATAACAACTGCTTATATACACATTCGGTGCCGGCCCCTACCGGGCAACCCAGCGGACCCCCTAAGTTTGTAATAACAGAGGGTTCACAACAACTCTTTGACTTCAAGGATCCGGGCAGAGCAGTAACAGTTCGTTATCGGTCATCATGCCCTCGCAGTACTACTGCAGACATCAGCAATGGGAGAAAACAGCATGACTTCACAGGAACAGGACTTTTCAGGGCGCAAGCTCGTCGTTGTCGGCGGTTCGAGCGGCATGGGCTATGCCATCGCCGAGCAGATCGTGGCCGCCGGCGGCACTGCCGTCCTTGTCGGCCGCGACCAGCGGAAGCTGGATGACGCCACCAATGCCCTCAGCCAGAAGGGCAAGGTCTTCGCCATCCAGGCTGACCTCTCCGACGATGCTTCCGTTGAGGCACTGCGCTCAGAGCTGACGTCTGCCCACGCAGACGCTACCATGCTGGTCAATGCAGCAGGCGTTTTCGCTCCCAAGCCGTTCCTCCAGCACACCCAGGAAGACTACGACCGCTACCTTGCGCTGAACCGGGCCACTTTCTTCATCACCCAGACCGTAGCTGCCAACATGGTCGCAGCAGGGCGTCAGGGTTCGATCGTCAACGTGGGTTCGATGTGGGCACACCAGGCAGTAGCAGCGACGCCTTCCTCTGCGTACTCCATGGCCAAGGCCGGTCTGCACTCCCTGACCCAGCACCTGGGCATGGAGCTCGCTTCCCACGGCATCCGCGTCAACGCGGTGGCACCGGCGGTAGTCCGTACCCCGATCTACGAAGGCTTCATCCCGCGGGATGAAGTAGACGCCGCCATCACCGGCTTCAATTCCTTCCACCCGATCGGTCGCGTCGGAACGGCCAAGGACATTGCCGACGTCGTTACCTTCCTCCTGTCCGAAAAGGCAGGATGGGTCACCGGAGCAGTGTGGAATGCCGACGGTGGGGTCATGGCCGGCCGCAACTAGCCCGTCAAGCAACTGCAGCCGCGGTACCTGAGGGAAAAGCTCAGGTACCGCGGCTGTGCTGTTGCCATCTTCAGGCCAGCCGGACTTTGCTGCAGGCGCACGGCCAAACCTGCTCATAAACGCTCACGCCAGGAAACAAGGACACCATGCCAGATCCGCAACAGGCCACCCCTGAATACGACTACGCATCACAGGACACCGCTGAGGTGGCCAAGGTACAGCGCCTCACCATGCTCGTTTTGGTCATCATGCAGGTCGTCGGCACTGTTGGAGTCGGTGTGGCTCCGTCAATCGGCATCCTGTTGGCCGGGGAGGTGACCGACAACGAAGCGTGGGCTGGATTAGCGCGGACGGCAAGCACGCTGGGAGCAGCGTTGCTGGGCCTGCCCCTTGGAAATCTCGCCGCCCGCCACGGGCGCCGCTTCGCCCTTGCCGCCGGTTGGTGGACAGCAGCTGCCGGTGGAACACTACTGGTTGCCGCCGCGCAATGGAGCCTGGTTATTCCGCTTTTCGTGGGCCTGCTGCTAATTGGTGCCGGATCCGCAGTCAGCCTTCAAGCACGCTTCGCAGCGGCCGACCTCGCCTCACCGCACCAAAAGGCCCGAGCGCTTGCCCTGGTGGTGTGGGTCGGGACCCTCGGCTCAGTGCTGGGTCCCAACCTGGGTGTGCCGGGCGAGATCATCAGCCAGGCTACCGGGCTCACAGTCTTCGCCAGTGCGTTCCTCATCGCAGCGGCTTTTCTGGCCGTTGCCGGCATAATTGTATTTGTATGGCTGCGGCCCGACCCGCTCCTGTTCCATAAGGACCGGACCGCCCTGCCCATTTCAGCCGCCGCAGCAAAGAACCCCGGACGGTTCCGGGGCATTCTCAATGAACTGGGCAGCAACGCCCAGGCCCGGTTTGCTGTGATTGCGATCCTTTCCGCCCAAGTTGTGATGGTGTCGATCATGACGATGACACCGGTGCACCTGGCCCACCATGGCGAGTCAGTCACACTTATCGGCATAACCATCAGCCTGCACATCGCCGGCATGTACGCACTCGCGCCGCTTGTCGGGTTCATTGCGGACCGCTGCGGCTACAGATTGTCCGTTGGGATCGGCATCTTCATCTTCGCAGCCGCCCTCGCCGTCGGAGGTTTGAAGTCTGGAAGCACCGAGTGGATGGTGCTGTCCTTGATTCTGCTGGGGGTCGGATGGTCCTTTGTCAACGTTTCAGGTTCTGCGTTGTTCAGCCAAGCACTCTCGACCCGGAACCGTGCTTCGTCGCAGGGAGGCATCGACGCGCTGTCCAACCTCGTGGGTGCATCCGCAGCTTTCGCCGCAGGGCCGCTCCTTGCGCTCACAAGTTTTTCAACACTGACGGTGTTCGCCGCAGCAGCACTTGTCCCTCTGTCCCTTCTCACCCTGAGCGGGAAATTATGGGGCAGAAGGCGGTAGCCCTCGGCGCCGTCGGTGCTCTTTCCAGCATTAGCCATGCATTCACACCCTGGACCTGCCCTCATGCCGTTGGTTGAGGCGGCTCTAGAGCAGGTTCACTGCGCAGCCGCTAGTTTCGAATGACCAAACCTTCCGCACCCTGCCAGCTACCAGGATGAGGACGCCTGCTGCGTCCTCCGGCAGGTAGGGTGCGGGGGGCATACGCAGGTGCTATCCACCAGGGCGCAAGCGTCACTGGCTGGCGGGACAGGGGCCAGCTATTGACTCCCTGGCGTTTTTGGCTGCCCGCAGTCCCCCGAGCAGTGCACCCTCGATGTGTCCGGCAAAGGCTGAAGCGGTTTCTGTGGACGCCCAGTGGAGCCTGCCCTGGAAACCTCCCCGCTGGTACAGGTCATGTCCAAACCAGACAGTGGATGCAGCAGTGTCCGGTGTTTCAGGGGTGGTATAGGTTTCGCGGCTCCAGTCCATGATCAGAACCTTAACCGGCGTACGCGCTTTGTCCCCGAACAGCCGAATGAGCTGTTGGCGGTAGGCCTTCTCCACGTCCACATCCTGGAGCCGTCCAAGTTCTGCGGCGTTGCCGAAGGCGAAGATAGCGGCGGATGCGTCCTGCGGGCCGCTCATGTCATGGAATTCGCGGAACGGGCCTGCGTAGCTGATAGCAGATCCCGCCAGTCCTTCTTCGCGCCAAAAAGCATTTTCGAACACTGCCACGGCCTTCACTGTGGACCCCATCCAAACCGGTGTTGACCTAATGATCTCGTTCGCCTGGGCGGGCAGAGGCGGGTTGAAGGGTATTGTTTCGACCGCGAGGGAGGGAGGCACGGCCATGACGACAGCCGATGCCTCGATGAGGCCGGTGGCGGCGGTAACAATAACTCCGCTGTCGGTGAATTCCACTCCCGCGACAGGGTTGTTAAGGTGCAGAACGCCGGATGGTAGGGTCGCTGCCAGTCCCTTCGCCAGGGATTGTGCTCCACGGCTGAAGCGCAGGGCGGGAGAATCAACCGGGTTGCCGTCAAGACGAACGGGCCCGGTGAAATCGCGCTCGAAAAGCGCATCGCCGGCAGTCCGCTGCTGGAAGCTGCCGAGTCCGAACTCGGCAAGCAGATCGGCTACTGCAGTTTCGTTTGCCCAGAACCACGTGGCGCCGAGGTCAAGATGATGCCCAAAGCTCTCCATGGTGAGGGCCCGTCCGCCGACACGGTCCCTGGCTTCCAAACAAACCACTGCCGCCCCGGACCGTGACAACGCTGAGGCCGCGGCCAGCCCGGACACTCCGGCGCCCACAACGACAACGTCGCAACGCATGTCAGGGCCCGTCACGGCGCAACCCCGGTTTCCAGCACGATACGGAACCGGGCATCGCCGCTGCGGAGGCGTTCGACAGCTTCCGAGGCCCGTTCGAGATCCATTCGTTCCACGACCGGCCTGATGCCGTTGAGTACGGCGAAGTTCATCGCTTCCTGGGTCTCCCGCGGGCTGCCGGTCAGGTGGCCGGTTACGGTTTGGGCGTTCATAACGAGCCGGGAGCTGGGGATGGAGACTGCGCCGGCGTCCACGCCGATGAGCGTAATCTGCCCATGCACGGCGAGCCCTTTCAGCAGTTCCGTCACCGGTTTTGTGGAGGAAGCGGTGTAGATGATCAGATCCGCCCCGCCCATTGCCGCCAGTGCAGCACCAGGAGGGGTTTCATCGCTATTGATATAAATTTCAGCGCCCAAGGCGTAGGCATGCTGTTCACGTTCATGGCCCCGGGCGATGGCCACGGTTTCGTAGCCCAGCTTGGTGGCAAACTGGACCGCAAGGTGTCCCAGACCGCCAAGGCCGAAGACTGCAACCCGTCCCCCCGGGGTGGTGGGGGCCTTGCGCACTGCATTGAACGTCGTGACCCCTGCACAGCCAAAAGATGCTGCATCAAAAAAGTCCAGCCCCTCTGGAATGCGGGACAAGGTTTCCGCCGGCACCGTGATACTTTCTGCCCATCCGCCCGGATAAGACAGCCCGGGAACTCGGCGCTGTTTGCAGTGCACAACGTCACCGCGCTGACAGTATCGGCAGTAGCCGCAGCTGCCACCGAACCAGCCGACAGTAACCCGGTCCCCTTCCTTCCACCCATGAACGCCTTCGCCTACCTCGGCCACGACTCCTGCGACCTCATGCCCGGGCGTGACGGGGAAAGTCACCGAAGGGCCGGCAGCTGAGGCGGTAGAAATGTCGGCGTTGCAGACACCGCTGGCCACCACAGAGACGCGCACCTGATTTCCGGAAGGAGCCTGCGTTGGAGCGGTCATCGGCATTAGGCGCCCGTTGGGTTCGCTAACGGCCATGGTGCGGACAGACGAGGTCAAGATTACTCCGAACGATAGTTTGCGTTTATGGGTCCACTTCGAGGCCACCCCATGCTAACAACAGCTCCTAACGCCATACTAGGCGCTGCTGCTGAATACACTCATAAACAGACGTTATGGGAAAGTGCGATATCATCGACTCATGTTGGACCGGTTGAATCTCGAGGGACTGCGTTACGCGCAGGCCGTGGCAGAAACAAAGTCATTCAGTGCAGCTGCAAAAGCTTACGGAGTGACGCAACCGGCCCTCTCCAACGGCATCGCACGGCTTGAGGAACGCTTCGGCGCCCGCCTGTTCGACCGATCCCCAAGGGGTGTCACCAAAACAGCTTTCGGCGCGCGCATCCTGCCCCTGATCGACAATGCACTAACCGGGCTTGATGCAATCGCCGTTGAGGCGCAGCGGCTCACCTCCGGTGACCAGAACAAGATCCGGATGGGCGTTTCCCCACTGATTGGCCCACACTTGGTTGCCCGGGCATTTAGCGCGGTGCGTGAACTCCCCGAACCCCGGGACCTGGTGTTGCGTGAAGCCAATATGGAGGAGTTGCGCGAAGCCCTGCTGACCGGCGAACTCGACCTCGTGCTCATCCCTGCCGTCGCCCCTTTGCCGCGCTTTGACCACATGATCATCGACTCCGAGCCATTAGTGGTCATCGACCCCTTGTGTCAGACAGGGACCCCGGTGGACCTGGCCAGCGCCGGTGACGATAAGTTCATCATGGTGCCTGATACCTGCGGTTTGACTCGGTTCACCACTGACCTATTCAAAGCCCATGAAATGGCCGTACATGCCTATCCTGGAGAACCCGCCAGCTACCGGGTCCTGGAGGAATGGGTAAATTTGGGATTGGGCTCTGCCATTCTTCCCGTCTCCAAGCTCACCTCGCCGGACGTGCCCTACCGGCCGTTGGTGGACGATGGCAATGAAGTCGAGATTTTTTATGAAGCTGTATGGAAGTCCGGCTCGTCCATGGCGCCCGATTTAAAGCTGCTTGCCCAAGACCTCGCCTCCCGCTGAGCATTCAAGCTGGTTATCAGGGCATTCAGTTCTGTCTCCTACCGGCCGTTCGCCTAGACGTCTAGTTTGGTAGCAGCGCAGCAACTTCCCGCTGCACAGCTTTCACGTACAGACGTTGGGATATAACCATGGCCTATCTCGAAATCACCCTGCAGGTCCCCGAAGAGCAGCGCGCCGCTGCCGCCGGGGTCTACCAGCAATACAAGCAGCCGTTTCTGGAAACTGTCCCGGGAGCTACCAGCAAGGAACTGCTTCTCCGGGCAGAAGACGTACAGGTCCTGCACGGCTTCAACTCCGTTTACGAGGCAAACGACTACCTCAACAGTGAGCTGTTCACCCGGGACGTTGTCGGCGGTTTGTCCCCACTGCTCGCGGCCGCCCCGGAAGTGCGTATTTACGAGATCGCATAACCCAGAAGCATTAGCCGGCTTCGACAAATTCACCCCGCGAGTTTCCACTCGCCACGCGATGCGTGGCTATAACCCGATCATGGAGATGTACATGACCTACCACGAACACACCGACATCAAGTACGCCCGTCACCTGCGCCAGAACGCCCCGGAGGCGTTCAATGCCTTCAATGCGTTGGATAACGCTGCGCTTCGCAGTGAGGACAACGAAATTTCCGTCAAGAATGCCGAACTCATGGCCGTAGCAGTCGCGCTGACCACGCAGTGCGCCTACTGCATCGAAATCCACACGAAGGCCGCATTCAAGGCTGGAGCATCACAGAAGGAACTGGCCGAGACGGTGATGATCGCTTCCGCACTTCGCGCCGGGGGTGCCTTCGCTCACGGTTTCATGGCCATGAAGTTCTACGAGCAGGAATCGGCAGCAACCACCGCTGCTGCCTAGGCGGTTTCCCGGCGTGCGGGCAGTAACCGCCGCCCTAGAAGCGCTGGAGGTTGAGGGTGCGGCCATATACAGGCCGCACCCTTAGCCACTCTCCGGGTCACCTTCCATGAGCTGCAGCAAAGGCAGGACCCACATGAAGCGAAACATTCTCAAGGAGGAGAAATGAGTACTGCGCCTGACGACCGGGTAAGCCCGATAGACACGGCCACCAAAACTGCCCTTCCGCCCACAGCTGTAGACGAGGGCGTCCGCGAGGCTGAAGAAAAAGAAGTGGCGTGACCCGCCCGGCACAGCAGCTTGCGGGTTTCCGACGTATCGAGCTTGAAGCCGGTGATTGCCTCAGGATCGGCTTCACCTTGGAGGCCACTCAACTGGGCTACACAGCTGCTGACGGCGACTTCGTTGTCGATCCGGGACTTCTCAAACTATGGCTCGCTTTCGACTCCGAACGCCCAGTCCTCGAGACGCGGGTGGAGGTGACCGGTTCACGTCGGCCGCTGCCCAGCTCAGTTCGAAGTTTCCTTAGCACCAGCACTGCCGAACATTTGGTCACCCCTTAGCAAACCAAGAACGCGGACTCTTTCGTGCAGGTCCAGCTCATTCGGTGAGTGTACGCAGTCCATCCGATATCTCGCTGGCGCGAGGGTTCCTCAGCGGCGCAGTGCCCTCCTTGGGAGAGCTGGATGAAACAGGTTTCCGCCGCCAACTGACCCGGTGGAAACCCGAGAACTTCGACGGCAACGTAGCCATCGCTGCCGCATTGACAAAGCTCGCTGAGAGTATGGGCATCACGCTGTCTCAACTGTCCCTTGCTTGACTACTGACGTCGAAGGGCTGCATCGTCCCCACCCCCGGCTCGCGTAGTGCCGGCCAGTTGACTGAGAACACGGCCGCTGCCGAGGCGAGTCTGACCGCTGGGGCCCTGGCACGGATCGCTGAGATCCCTCCCGAGGGCGCGCACAGCGGCATCTGGGGCTGAGGCGTCAGCCCTCCGATGCATCGACTCAAGACAACCGGTATCAACGCTATGGAAGAGCATCAGTATGAGTTGAAGCGCAAGTGAATAGTCTCGTCGTGGCACTGACGGCAGAGAGTCTGCCTGCGATGGACACTCTCAGAGGGCAATCTCTACCGGGCTTTCCTGGATCAAACCACGGCAGGACCGGCGCTGCACTCTGGAGAGCTTAATGTCGGGCTATCACGCCTTGACTTCGCCCTGTGGTGCCACCGTTCGTGCGGTCAGAAGCCCTAGGGGCAGCAGGACAACTATTGCCATGGTCACGAGGATGGAAAAGTTACTTGCAGCCAGTACGGGTCCGGCGGCGAACGCTGCGGCCGCCCCGCAGAGATTTGACAGTGCATCTACCCCACCTTGGGATGACGCCCGGGTTTCTGGTGACACCACGAGACTAAACAGGGCGGATGCAGCAACGTTGACAAACGACCATCCGAGGCCGAGCAAAATCAGAGAAAGAATGATCCATCCGATCTCGTCAGGTTTGGTGGCCCCAATCACCAGAGAGACCAAGAAGATTCCGACTCCCATGCCGATCACCGATCGATGACCGACTCGGTCAGCGAGAAGACCGACAACTGGCGAGAAGGCGTACATGCCCAAGATATGCAGGCTGATGGTGATTCCGACCAACGTGATAGACCCGCCTTGGTGGGCCATGTGAACCGGTGTCATCGTCATTATTGCTACCATGACGATTTGGCCGCTAAGGATGGCGATAACGGCGTAGCGGGCGGCTCGGTTAGTCCGCAGTTCGGCGAGGATCAAACGGATGCGTCCTTGCTTGGGTACCGGTCGGCTCCCTGCGGTCTGTCCTCCCTGCAAGATCATCAAAGGGTCCGGCCGCAACCATACAAAAACAATTACTCCTGCCAGAGCCAGGCAGATGGCTGCAATCAGGAATGCGCTGGCGTAAACGGTCAGACCGGTCCGGTCGCTGATGAGCTGGCCCGGGATGCCGAGGTTGGGTCCCAGCACCGAGCCCACGGTTCCGACCCACACGATCAGGGCCAATGACCTGCCTTTATGGCGGACATCCGCCAAGTCCGTGGCGGCGAACCTCGCCTGCAGGCTAACTGCAAAGCCCGCCCCGATCAAGAGAAGGCCGATAAACAGCGGAATAACTTGATTCAGCTGGGCCGCGACGACAAGGAGGGCACTTCCTGCCGCTGCGATCCACCATCCCCAAGAAAGTGCAAACCGGCGCCCGAATCGGGCGGCCAGATTTCCCAGTGGGAATCCCAGTAGAGCAGCCCCCAAGGTGCTTGCCGTCCGGGCAAGCCCGGCCCAAGCCTCATTTGCCGTCACCTCCCCAGCCAGCAAAATGCCGATGGATGGGGCGATTCCAACCCCCACAGTTCCAATTACTTGCATGGAGATCAGCACACGCATGGTGCGTCGTTGTATCTCGTTACGTGAACCTACAGGTGGTGCTTCTAGAGGTTCGGCGGTGCCTGAGTCGGGATAGAGGTCAGCCATGATTTCCTTTAGTTCTAAGGCCTTGCCAGCGCTTCGGCCTGCCGGTGACTACGTCTCCTCGGACTCACAGCACGTTATCGACTAGTGGTCGGAACGACGGCCTGAAAGTCCGACATCTAGAATACAACATGTATCCTAGATGTGATCCGGGCATCAGAATTGGCCTCAAATCCTGTATTTCAACCAGCAAAGCGGGCATGAGCTATCGGCCAGCCTGCAAGGGCCGCGGCGGCGGATGCTACCAGGATTTCGATGGGCCACTGTTTCCGGAGTGCCGCAGCACCTAGGAAAGAACGGCATAGGATGTGTGCGATTGCTGTAGCCGTACGGTGCGTCTGGTATCCGGTTCTAGCTGACCATGGACGTTATTGGTTAGGCGTGGATTCGGCGACCGTGTTCCATGATGAGGATGTCCCCGTCAGATGGACGCGCTGCCGTGAACCTGCCGGTTACTTGGACGACCAGACTCGGTTGCGGCAGCCATCCTGAGCATTGCCCCGGACGCCAAGGCGGCCTCTGCCTGACATGCGCGGGAGCGCCGGGCCTCCGGTCTTATCAAATGAGCGTTTGACCGATGCGGTCTGCTTGCTCCCGTAACTGGTTAAGGCTCATTTTGGTCCACTCTTGAGTCATTCTTTCGCAGGGGACGGCGAGTGCAAGCGAGGCGGCAAGGCGCCGGGTCCTATCCCGGACAGGCACGGCAATCGCGCAGACGCTGGCTTCACTTTCTCCTCGGTTGGTTGCGTAGCCGCGTCGACGGATGGCGTCGATTTCGGCTTCGAATTCGTCCCACGTGGTGGTTGTGGTGGCGGTGATCCGAGGCAGCCCTGCCGGAAAGAGTGAATGCAGTTCGCGTGCGGGAAGGGCTGCCAGCAAGGCCTTCCCGCCGGCCGTTGCGTGCGCGGGCAGTAAGGCCCCGCGTTGCGGCGCCACGCGCACGGTGTGGATGCCGTCGACGGCGTCGACGATGCGGGTGTTTCTCCCCTCCAGTACGTGGAGGTGCACGGTTTCTCCGGTCCATGACTGTAGTTCTTCCATGAAGGAGTGTGCTTTTCTCCGCACATCCAAATCGCCTACGGTCACCAGACCAATACTGATGAGAACTCTGCCCGCCCGGTAGCTGCGTTCGGCCGGGTCTTTCTGCAGAAGCCCTTCGTGTTCCAAGGTGGTCAGCAGTCTATGGACCGTGGACCTTCCCAGGCCCAGCCGCTGGCTGATAGACCCAGCACCAATGCTTGGCTCGTGCTCGAGCATCTTTAGTATCTGCGCCGCATTCTGAACCGTCTGGAGAAGGTTTGCCGGTATTTGGTCGCTTCTGTTCCGCATAGAGGGATTTTAGGTGTCGGCCTTTGATGTGTCGAGGAACACATCTAGCTTCTTCGATATCACCTGCAGCCGTGGCACCACTTCGAATACACAAAGGTCATGAACCTTTGTTGATACCTGATTCACACGCCCGCGTGCCGCCGACTACCGATACATGAGGAGAAAAACCAATGACCGTACGTGAAATTCCTGTTCCGCGTCGCAGTATGTTGTTTGCCCCTGGCTTACGGCCCGACCGGGCGCTGAAAGCGCTCTCCTCGGAGGCGGATGTGGTCTGCATCGACCTCGAGGACGCGGTGGCAGTCGGGCATAAGGACGAAGCCCGTGATCTTGTCATGCAGCTTTTGGCCACCGCTCCGGACTCGTCCAGCGAAACGGTCGTGCGGATCAACGCGCTCGATACTGTGCATGGTCTGCGTGATGTGCTGGCATTGACCGAGGCGGAGAAAGTTCCCGACGCGGTCATGCTGACAAAGGTCCGGTCCGCGGCAGAGATCAGATTGCTCGAAGAGCTTTTCCAGGGCAAGGCTTCCCACGTGAAGTTCTACGTCACTCTTGAAACCAACCAAGGCCTTGAAGATGTCTTGGAGATCGCCGGAGCGAGTGACCGAATGGCCTGCCTGTTGTTCGGCGAAGTTGACCTTTCGGCGGACCTTCGTTGCAAACGAACCCCTCAGGCAATGCTTTACGCCCGTTCGAAGGTTGCACATGCTGCAGCGACCTACGAACTGGATGTTATGGATGTCCCTCACATCCGTCTTGACGACGGGGATGGACTCCGCTCCGCAGCGCAGCACGCTGCCGAGCTCGGTTTCACCGGAAAGGCGTGCATACACCCCTCGCAGATCCCGGTTGTCCACGAATACTTCACGCCCAGCGACGAGGAAATCCTGCGGGCCGAGCGTGCCGTGGCAGCCTTTGAGGAAAGCGGCACCAGCGGACTTGCGGTGCTGGACGGTCTGATGCTGCAAAAGCCCGTACTGCGCGCGTCCCAGCGGGTTCTTGCCCTCGCAGGTCAAGCCAAACAGGGTTAGGGGTCATGGTGACTGAGGACATTGTTCTCTACGAACTGGCCGCGGCGGACGGAACGCGCTTCAGCCCCTTCAGCTGGCGTACCCGCTTCGACCTGGCGCATAAGGGATTGCAGTTCACGTCCACACAAATCGCGTTCCCGGAAATCGGCGAACTTGGCGGTGCGCAGCGTACCGTTCCGGTGATCCAACACGGGGAGGAATTCGTTGAAGACAGCTGGACGATCGCTGAATACCTCGATGACCGGTTCCCGGAGCGTCCACCCCTGCTGGGCTGCAGGGTCGGACAGGGTGCCACACGATTCATCGAACGATTCACTGAAAAAGTCATCCACCCAACCGTGCTTCGCCTCATCGCGGCAGACATCTTTGAACGCATGGCACCGTTTGACCAGGCCTATTTCCGCCGCACACGCGAGCAGATGCTCGGGACGACCCTAGAAGAGGCACAGTCCGGCCGGGAGTCTCTGGCCCATTCCTTCCGTAAGGCGATTCATCCGGTGCGTTTGACCCTGGCGAAACAGCCTTGGCTTGCAGGAGAACTGCCCGGACATGCGGATTACATCGTCTTGGCTGCTTTTCAATGGGCACGCCTTGGAAGTGACTTCACCCTCTTGGAAGAAGAAGACCCAGTGAGCGAGTGGATCAGACGGGGCCTGGACTTGCACGACGGTTTCGGATGGAAGACCCACCCCCGCGACGGCGGGCCGGGTTTCCACTCCGTCAGCACCTGGAAAGACTATTCCGCCCTGGCGACCTAAGCCGGGTTTGGCCAAAGCCGCCCGGCGGAGCGCCTGCGGACTGCAACCGCGCTCACCCCAACATCAACAGAGCACTAGGTCGATAGGATTATTAATGAAACCACATGCCGGCAACGGAGGCGGCGTTTCCCCCAACCCCCTCCTCGAAAAATCCGCATACCGAAAAGCCACGGTGAGGCTGGTCCCCTTCTTGGCGGTCTGTTTCGTCGTTGCATACCTGGACAGGGTCAACGTCAGTTTCGCCCAAAGCCAGATGCAGGAAGACCTGAGCTTGTCTCCGGTGGCGTACGGTCTGGGTGCGGGCATCTTCTTTATTGGGTACTTCGCCTTTGAAATACCAAGCAACATCATCCTTAACAAGGTGGGAGCCAGGAAATGGCTGGCGTTCATCATGATCGTTTGGGGCATCTTGTCGGCCCTGACCATGTTTGTGCAGAGCGAATTCTGGTTCTACCTCCTGCGCTTCTTCATCGGCGCGGCGGAGGCAGGCTTCATGCCGGGGGTCATGCTCTTCTTCACGTTCTGGTTCCCGGCCAAGAAGCGCGCTCAAATCAACTCAATGTATCTACTGTCCGTCCCACTCTCCAGCGTCCTCGGCGGTCCCGTCGCCGGTATCATCCTGACCTTCTTTGCCGACGGCCCCCTCTTCGCCGGCTGGCAGTGGCTGTTCTTGCTTGAGGGCGCCTTGGCCGTCCTCTGCGGCTGTCTTCTGTATTTCATCCTGACGGACGGGCCTCAGCAGGCGCGGTGGCTGAGCGGAGAAGAACGCACACTCATTCTCGAAAACCTGGAAGCAGAACGAGGCGACAACCATGAACATGACTTTAAAAAGGCGCTGCGGCGCCCGGAGACAATCTTCCTCGCAGCCGTGTACTTCTTTGCCTTGATGGGACAGTGGGGGCTGACCTTTTGGCTTCCGCAACTCATCGGTCAGTCCGGGGTCCAAAGTGAACTTGTGATTGGATTCCTCTCCGCGATCCCGTTCTTAGTCGCCTGCGTTGCCATGATCGCCATGGGCAAGAACTCCGACCGCACGGGCGAACGCCGCAGGCATATCGGCATCGCCTTGGTCATCTCCAGCGTGGGGTTCATCCTGACCGGCATCTTCTCCCACTCCACCGGGCTTTCCATGGTCGCCCTGACCCTGGCAGCGATTGGCGTCAATGTGTTCTTCCCACTGCACTGGACTCTGCCACCGAAAGTCCTCGCAGGGCCGGCCCTGGCTGCGGGCATTGCCCTGATCAACGCCGTCGGCAACCTGAGCGGATTCGTCAGTCCCTACTTGATCGGTGTTATCAAGCAGTCCACTGGACGAACTGATGTGGCCATGTACATCGTTGCGGCTTCAGTCATGCTGGCCGCCATTCTCGTCCTCGTCTTCCTGCCCAGGCAACTTGCGCTCCGGGACAAACCTGCCCCGACAGCAGCCGGCGGTGCGAAGGAAGAGCTGTCCGTTCGATGACAGTCGGTCCCGGGCCGACAAGAAAGCGGCCCGGGACCCTATCAAAGGGCACGACTACCGACCCCGGGAGAGAAGAAGGAAATGGACATTACCCGTTACAGCGTGGCGCAATTATTCCCATCGGCACGGCAGCATCGGACGGTCCGTGCCGGCATCGAACATGAATTCCTCACCTATGACCTGGGCACGGGCGCGGTGCCGTCCCTGCAGAGAATGCGTCAAGCCCTTACCGGCGCGCCATTGACGTGTTCGATCTCTTTCGAGCCGGGCGGGCAAGTCGAGCTGAACGTGCCGCCCGGGACAATACCGACAGCGATGGCCAGCATCCGGCGGAATGAGCGCGACTTGAAGGCGGCCTTCGCCGCTGACGGACTTGGCCTGCTGAACTCCCCCGTTGACATCCGTGACGAAAAGAGCATCCCGCTCCAGCTCACTTCCCCAAGATACCTGGCAATGCAAAAACACTTTGATGGAATCGGTTGCGCAGGCAGGACCATGATGCGCAGGACAGCTTCAACCCAAGTATGCCTGGACTGGTGGCCGGGTGCCGAGGGCATCCAGCAGTGGCATGTGTTGCTGCTTGCGGGGCCGTTCCTGGCAGCCCATTTCGCGCGGTCCTTCGGTCCTGCCTCCCGTCTGGCCACGTGGCTCGCCGCGGACCCCGGCAGAACCGGCTTTGATGACCGGCTGCTCCATGGCGACGACCCCATCGAGGCCTACCGCGGGTTCGCGCAGGCAGCGGTTGTCTTCCTCGACAGCACCACTCCTGCCGAACACCTGACGACGTTGTTTCCGCCTGTCCGCCCCAGGCGCAGATACCTTGAAGTGCGGTTTCCGGACGCCCAGGAGCTCCCAAGGATGCAGCGCCTCATCGAAGTGCTGTCTGCGCTGGTCTACGACAGCCGCATCCGGGTGGGGGCGCTCCGGCGGCTCGACTCGGAACGAGACCGGCTCGCCGAACGCTGGCAGCAAGCCGCCGACGGCCATGACGAAACGCTGGCCATTGGTGCGGCCTTGGCGGAACTCGCCAGTCCCTCGTCCCGCAGCGTAGCTGCCGCATCTTAATGAATCGAGGTATCACATGGACGTGTTGTTCGTGACCGACCCCCTCGGAACCTTGCGACCAGACGTCGACGCCACCGTCGGTCTTATGGCCGCCGCCCAAGAACAAGGCGCAGCAGTGTGGGTATGCCAGCCGGAAGATCTTTCCATCGTCGACGCCAGGGTCCACGCCCGCGCAACCGAACTGCTGCTCAGGCCGCGCAGGAGAGCGCAGAATCACACGTGGGTTGTGGAACGGCAATGGTTCGACGTGCTGCAACGCGGGGATCTGGACGTCGCAGCCCAGACCGGGCTCGTCCTCTTTCGCATAGATCCTCCGGTCAATGATCGTTATCTGCACGCAACTTACCTCCTTGATCTCGTGGAGGCCGCGGGGGTGCCGGTGACTAACCGCCCTGCCGGCATCCGCGGTTTCCATGAAAAGCTGTGCGCCTTTCTGGCCCCTGACCTGTGCCCTGAAACGCTGGTCACGGCACAGCCCCGCGACGTTGTCGGGTTCGTCCGCAGGGTAGGGCGAGCCGTCATCAAACCGGTCGATGGGTTCGCCGGCATGGACGTATGGCAGGTCCGCAATGATCCGGCACTAGCGGCCTTGGCGGAGTCGGCAACACGGCTGGGGACCCGTCAGGTCATTGTCCAGGAGTTTCTCGACGACGTCGAAGCAGGAAACAAGCGTCTCTTCGTTCTGGACGGGGAAATCATTGGCGCCGCGGTGCGCACACCGTCCTCAGAGGACTTCCGCATCGGACCACCCGTAGCCGCGGCTGACGCAGACCCGGATGACCGCCGAATCGTTTCCGCCATGGCACCCTGGCTCCATTCGCACGGCCTAAGAGTGGCTGGATTCGACGTCATTGGAGGCCGCCTGATCGAAGTCAACGTCACCTGCCCCGGAGGGATGAGTAAAGCGGATGCCCTTCTCGGGACCGAACTGTCCTCCACTATTATGTCCCGCCTGATCAGCACTCCATTACCGGGAACAGTCGGCACCGCAAGGCACCCCGCTTTTGTTCCGACCACCACCTCCATCGAGGCATGACCTGGCCCTTGCCCGCTCCATCACTGATGCACCGCCGGGCGCGGTCACTCATATGGACACTCTGCGCCGGACCAGAGCTTGAGCATTGGCCAACACAACATGTATCCCAATCGAATCTCAGTGCCCCGCGCGAGGTTCCGGGCCGGTAGTGTTGCTGTGCAGAGACTTGATCTGCGACGACCGGGAGGATGGACAACGGACGTGACCGAATGGGTGCAGGCTTCCAGCGCGGCAGAACGTGCTTACCAGACGATACGGGACCACGTTCTTGACGGAACCCATGCGCCCGGGACGATGTTAGGGGAAGCCCCCCTGGCCGCCGCACTCGGCATGAGCCGCACCCCGGTGCGCGTTGCTCTGGCGAGACTTCAGGACGAAGGGTGGATCACGGTCTACCCGAAGCGCGGGGCACTTGTCCGCGGCGTCACTGAGCGGATGGCCGCCGAACTGGCCGATGCCCGCTACATACTGGAAACCGCGGCAGTCGACAGGGCCCCTGAACCATTGCGCCAAAGCTTGGCAGATGCGTTGGAAGAATCCGTAAATTTGCAGCGGGCCGCGTTCGCCGACGGCGATGTCCGGCAGTTCATCGCGCTGACTCTTCAATTCCACCGGGGCATCGTCGAAGCAGGTGGAAGCGGCGTCCTCCTGGAACTGTACGAACGGCTCGCCGACCGGCACCGTTTTGTGCTCTTTGCGGCCGGTAGTCAGTTGCTGGAACGGTGCGCCGAGATCATAGCCGAACATCACGCCCTGGTCACGCACCTACGGGCCGGGGACGCCGCGGCGTTCGCCGATGTCCTGCGCCGCCACATTGCCGAAATCTCGGTTAAGCCTCTGAACGCGTCTCTGCCCGGAGCCCTCTACCCCGCCACGCCGGACACCCATGATTACAAGCCACTATAACTCTTCTTTATGGGGTCATGCGCAAGAGGGTTCTAGTGATCCTCGGGTTCCGGCCTTAGATTTCCTCGTGAGGCCTGCGTCCGCGGCCACTCATTGAAGAAAGGACCTTCATGGCCTACCTAGAGATCACCCTGCAGATCGAGGAAGCAAACCGACCGTCCGCTGCTGCCGTATACGAGAAGTACAAGCAGCCGTTCCTGGACACCATCGACGGAGCAAAAAGCAAGGAGCTGCTGCTCCGCGACGCTGACGTTCAAGTGCTGCACGGCTTCGGCAGCGTCGAATGCGCCCAGTCATACCTCGGGTCAGAACTCTTCACCCAGGATGTGGTCACAGCCCTGCAGCCCTACCTGAAAGCAGATCCGGAGATCCGAATTTACGAGACCGTTTAGGACCACCGGAGGGAGACGCCGAGGAGCCGGTGGGGGGTGCCTCCGCCGGCCCCTTCAGTCCTGAACTCCGACACCGATCGACGAGGTAAAAGTCTGGGAACCACTGATGTGTACTGCCAGGTCCTCCAGCTCAGCGGCAAGAGGCGACTGGGGGTTCCAGACGGCCTCGTAAAAGATCTCGACTTCCCTGTCCTCATCCAGCAGCGGTCGATGGACCGCGTCCGTGTTAGTCACCTTGGACTGCGGCAGCAAGGCCGCGCCAAGGCCAAGGTCGGCCCATAGTTCGAGAACGCGATAGCTCGATGCTTCACCGGGGTAGGCGTTTAGTGCCAGTTCCTTGGACCTGAACAGGTCGCGGGTGAAGGTGGTCAAACCGCAAGCCTCGGGAACCATGATCAAAGGCCGGATGCCAACCTCAGCCACTTGCATTGGCCCAGAACCCCCCTCTCCCTTACTTTCGACGACGACCACAGGCTCGGAGTCGACGATCCGGTGGGTAAAGCGCGGCAAGGGCAGCACGGAGGGTATCAGGATGATGTCCAATTCACCGGCGACGAGTTGGTCCTGGAGCTGCTGCATGTTCGCCTCCCTCAGTACCAGGTTGCGCGAGCAGGCTCCGGGTTCGCGGCATACGGCGCTGTACGCCGCTGCTATCAGCCGCGGATTTATCAGCGGAGAGACGCCCACACGGATACTCTCACTGCCCCGGTCGTTCCATTTGTTGGCCTCCGCCGCTATCTTGTCCACGGCGGCCAACGCCTGCTCGATCAGCGGCAGGACGTGTAAGCCGAAGGCGGTGGGAGTCACCCCGCGGGGGGAACGCTCAAACAGCTTTTCCCCCAACTGTTCCTCGATTCTTGCCACGCCGTTCGACAATGCCGGCTGCGTCACGCCGTAGGCGCGGGCAGCGGCACTGAAAGAGCGCATCTCCACCACAGCCTGGCAGTAGCGCATATTCTCGATCGCCCATCGTTCAGCCATAAGCACAGGCTATCGCACTATTCAAAGATCCCGTCTACAAGGGGGCGTTGATCCTGCATAGGGTCAGGAGAACTGGCAGGCACAATGACACCAACTGATGGGAGCACCAATGCGGGAGACCGCCATAAGAATGCTTGGGAGTACGCCCGAGGCGCTTCTGGAAGCCAAGCAACTCCCCGTGAAGCCCCCCGCTTCCGGTTTCGTCAGGATTGCCGTGGCGGCCAGCGGAGTCTGCTACGCGGACATTGCCACAGCCCGTGAAGGAACACCGGACAAACCGATCACTCCCGGTCATGAGATCGCGGGGGTGATCGCCGAAATCGGCGCCGGTGTCACCGGCTGGGATGTGGGCGACCGGGTTCTGGTGGGCTGGTTTGGAGGAAGCTGCGGACAATGCGTCTTCTGCCGTAAGGGCGACGTTGTCCACTGCCCGCGACGCAAAGTTCCAGGAATTTCCTACCCCGGCGGCTGGGCGGAAACAGTGACCGTCCCTGTTGACGCCCTGGCCCGGATCCCCGAGGGCCTTGGCTTCGCCCATGCAGCCCCCATGGGATGTGCAGGGGTGACAACATTCAACGCCATCCGCCAGGCCGGCCTTGCTCCGGGAAGCCGGGTGACTGTCTTCGGTATCGGTGGACTTGGACATCTGGCCGTTCAGTTCGCCGCGAAAATGGGCCATGAAGTAATAGCTATCTCACGCGGTTCAGAACGCAGGGAGGTGGCACTGGCCCTCGGAGCCCACCACTACATCGACAGTTCAGCCGAACCTGCAGGCGAGACACTGCATCGCATGGGTGGTGCTGATCTGATCCTCAGCACGGCATCATCATCGGCTGCAGTCACCGACCTCCTTCACGGTTTGCGTGTCAGGGGAACCCTCACGGTCGTCGGCGTCGACGGGGGCCACCTTGAAGTGCCTTTGACGAAGCTGGTCATGAACAGCCAAGCCATCAGCGGCCATCTGACTGGCAGCCCCCTCGATACCGAGGAAGCCATGCGCTTCGCTGTCCTCCATGACGTCAAACCCCTGGTGGAATTGATGCCCCTTGACCATGCCACCGAAGCTGTCGCCCGCATCAGCGCCGGCGATGCGCGTTTTCGGATTGTCCTGAAAGGCAACGGAACAAATGAGTGAACACCAGCCGCGCTACGACGCAGTGGTGATCGGCGCAGGCATAGCAGGTCTCACAGCTGCCGACGCCCTGATCCGCGATGGCGCCTCAGTGCTGGTTTTGGAAGCCCGGCCGCGTACCGGGGGACGTCTACTGTCCATTCCGGCCGGAACCCACGCGATCGATCTGGGTGCGACCTGGTTTTGGTCCAACGAAGCATTCGTCGACGGGCTCGTTCATAGGCTGGAAACCGCCGTTTTTGCCCAATCCATTGCCGGGGATGCGCTCTACGAATCTCCTCACGCTGGAGTCCAACGCCTGAACGGGAACCCTCTTGCCGCCCCGCCAGCCAGGTTCACCAACGGCGCCCAAGCCCTCGCTCTTGGGCTCGCGGGCAGACTTCCACAGGGGACGGTGCGGTTGTCGGAACCGGTGAGCTCGGTAGCGTTGCTCGACGAGGGATATCTCCGGGTCCGGGCACGCACCCTCACCGTGAAAGCCGATCAAGTGGTCGTAGCGCTGCCTCCCGCACTGGCGGTCGAACGGATCCGGTTTACTCCTGAGCTGCCACCGGAGTTGCGCTCGGTGGCGGCGTCCACAGCCGTGTGGATGGCCGAAATGGTCAAAGCCGTTGCCGTCTACGAGCGGCCATTTTGGCGCTCAGCCGGGTTGGCGGGTGCCGCGATAAGCCACGCAGGCCCCTTCCGCGAGTTCCACGACCATAGCGGACCAGGCGGAACACCCGCTGCCATTTTCGGTTTCGCCCCGACGGCACCTCTCGCCCAGTTGCCTCTTGAATCGCTCAAAGAGATGTTCGTGCACCAGCTGGAAAGGGTGTTCGGCAAGGACGCCGGGCACCCGTCGGACGTCCAGCTCCTAGATTGGAGCCGAGAAGAGTTCACTTGTCCGCGAACGGTTGCCGGCAATGCCTCCTGTGCCACCTACGGGACGGGTATCTTCCAGCAACCGGCATTCGGCCGGGTGCACTGGGCATCCACGGAAACGGCCACAGCCCACGCCGGACACATCGAAGGGGCAATTCGCGCCGGCGTGGAGGCCGCGGGTCGGATCAGCCGGTCCGTACCGCCAGACCATGCTCCCAAGGGGATCATCTTTACCTGATTTGCATCGGACTCAGGGAAGCAAACAGCACCGGCAAGCCGGGCCTACATCACAGAAAGACAGATCGAACATGACGTATCACGAACACAACGACAACCAGTTTGCCCGCCACCTCCGTTCCGGGGCGCCGGAGGCATTCAAGGCCTTGCAGGCTTTCGATCACGCCGCCATCGAAAGTGACACGAAAGTCATCCCCCGCAAGTACACGGAGCTCATTGCAGTAGCCGTCGGTCTCACCACCCAGTGCGCCTACTGCATAGAAGCCCACTCGAAAGCCGCTCAGGAGGCGGGAGCTACGGAGGCAGAGCTCGCTGAAACGGTCATGATCACCAGCGTCCTGCGCGCTGGTGGCGGGTATGCCCACGGATTCATGGCCATGAAGTTCTTCAAACAGGCCGAAGCAGCCGCTACGGACGATAAGGACGAAGCAGTCGCCTGAGCCATGAAAATGACGACGGCGGGTTCCCGGGCCAGGAGAGGACGGAACCCCGCCGTCGCTCCTGGTTAAGGGGAGGCCACGGTTCAGAGGTCCAGACGATACATCCATTGGTGACGGTCTTCCGCCCGCCCGTACTGGATGTCGGCGATCTGCTGGCGCAGCTCCAAGGTCACTGGACCCGGAGGGGCGGTGATATCGCCGATGGTGAGCGACGCTGACTTCACTTCGCCGATAGGAGTGATGGCCGCGGCCGTGCCGCATGCGAACATTTCAACGATGTTCCCGGAGGCTACACCTTCGCGCCATTCCGCAAGGGTGACGGGCCGCTGTTCGACCTCCCTCCCGGCGTCCTTGGCAAGTTGAAGGACCGATTTCAGGGTGATTCCCTCCAAGATAGTGTCCGAACCGGGGGTGAGAAGGGATCCGTCCTTGCGGACAAGGACCACGTTCATGCCGCCGAGCTCTTCGACATACTTGCCTTCGACCGAGTCAAGGAACAGGACCTGAGCACACCCGTTTTCATATGCTTCTGCTTGGGGCAGGAGCCCGGCGGCGTAATTGCCCCCTGTTTTAGCTGCACCAGTTCCGCCCTTTCCGGTTCGGGTAAAGGTCTCAGAGAGCCAGATGGAGATGGGCTTGACGCCGCCGGAGAAATAGGCGCCGGCAGGGCTTGCGATCAGGTAATAGACGTAAGCCTGGGATGCCCGCACGCCCAGAAAGGCCTCTTCGGCGAACATAAACGGCCGGAGGTAGAGGCTCGTACCCGGCCCGGAGGGAACCCACCGGGCGTCTACGGCGATGAGTTGTTTGAGGGAGTCAAGAAAATGCTGCACTGGAAGTTCGGGCATGACCATACGACCTGCTGAGCGCTGGAAGCGGGCGGCGTTCTCCTCCGGGCGGAAGGTCCAGATGGACCCATCCTCATGCCGGTAGGCCTTCAAGCCCTCAAAAATTTCCTGTCCGTAGTGGAACACGCCGGCAGAGGGGTCCAGTTGCAGTGGCCCATACGGGGCAACGTTTGGGTTGTGCCAGCCTTTGTCGACTGTCCAACGGATGGCGACCATGTGGTCGGTGAAGTGGTCGCCGAAGCCGGGGGCCGCAAGAATCTTCCGAAGGTTGTCATCGCTGCGGGCTCTTGGATGGGTAGTGACGGTGAATTGCAGCGTGCCGCTTGAATGATCGGTCATGGGGTTACTTTCTGGGTAGGTAGGTAGCAGTGCTCTGATGGCGGGCTGGGTCAAGAGAACGGGAGTGGCCTTGGGGCGACAATCTGCTTCATGACGATGGTCGAATTCAATCCGGCCAGACCCGGGAGCTTGGTCAGGGTGGTGTCATAAAGCCGCTGGTATGCGGGCAGGTCCGCGCAGGCGACCCTGATCAGGTAGTCGGGTTCGCCGAAAAGCCGCTGGGCTTCGATGATGTGGGGTATTCCTGCCAACGCAGCGTCGAACTCATCCACGGCCCCGGCTTTGGTGAGGGTCGCGAAAACAAGGACTTCGAAGCCGAAACCCATGGCAGGGGCGTTCACTACGGCCTTATAGCCTTCGATCACTCCCTGTTCCTCCAAGTCCCTGACTCTGCGTTGACACCGGGAAAGGCTGAGATTGACGCGGTCGGCCAGGTCGGTGAGGGTGATCCGACCCTCTTCCTGCAGGCAAGCAAGAATCTTGCGATCTAGAGAGTCCATATTCAAAAAGCTAGCATGCTCAGCCGTTCAGGGGTAAAAAGTAGCAAACGAATTGCGGCCAATTCGAACTAATCTATTCCATGTAAGGAAGATCACTTCTCGCAGCTGAGGAGTGAAGCCCCACTCCGGCTAGACGACGCTGGCGTGTCGTTCGACCCCACCACTGAAGGAACCAGCCCTTGAATACCCATCCGCTTCTGGCAGAACATGAAACCCAGAGCCGTCCCGGCCATTCACTTTTGGACGAGGTGGTGGACCGGCGGCAGTCCAACTCCATGAAATGGGCCTCGGCCCAAGCCTTTTTGCGCCCCGATGAGGCAGCGGCCGACCCCTTGCCGATGTGGGTCGCGGATACCGATTTCAAAGCTCCGGCCGTTGTGCTTGACGCACTTCACGAGGCCGTCTCCTACGGAATTTTCGGCTATCCCGGCGGCGCCACCACCAGCTACGTCGAGGCTGTGACCGGATGGCAAGCCCGCCGGTTCGGGTTTGACGTAGACCCCGACTGGGTTTGCCAGACCTCCGGCATCATCACCAGCCTCAAAGTCGCGGTGCAGGCGTTTTCCGCGCCCGGAGACACAGTGCTGATCCAGCCCCCGGTTTACGCCCACTTCCACAATGACGTCCTCCTTAACGGCCGCCACCTGGCGATGGCTCCGCTGGAGCGCACTGAGGACGGGTACCGGTTCAACGCCGAGGTGTTCGAAAAGGCGATACGCCCCGACACCAAGCTCTTTATCCTCAGCCACCCGCACAACCCCACCGGCAACGTCTGGTCTGAGGCAGAGCTGCGGACCATGGGCGAGATCTGTGCCAAGCACGGGGTGCTGGTGATCTCCGATGAGATCCATCAGGACCTGATCATCAACCCGGAAAAGAAGCACATTCCGTTTGCATCACTGGGACCTGAGTTCGCCCGCAACAGCATCACGTGCACGGCACCCAGCAAAACCTTCAACCTTCCCGGCCTGCAAAGCGCGAACGTGTTTATCCCGGACGCCCGGATCCGTGCAGAGTTCCTGCGACAGTATGACCGCAACATGTTCCCGCTCGTCAACACCCTCGGCATGATCGCCGCCGAAGCCGCTTACACACACGGTGAGCCATGGGTTGAGGAACTGTTGACCTACCTCCGCGGCAACCACGCCCACTTCGCCAACACCATCAACGCCGCAACCAACAAGGTACGTGTCCTTCCAGCCGATTCGCTCTATCTGGCTTGGATGGACTGCCGGGCCCTCGGCCTGGACGCCGAAGCGCTGGACCGCTTCATGCTCCTCGAAGCGCGCCTCTGGCTGGACAAGGGACAGAAGTTCGGTGTCGAAGGCCACGGCTACATGCGCGTGAATCTTGGCTGCCCCCGCAGGACCGTGGACGAGGCCATCAACCGGCTCACCAGCGCCTTGCTTTAACCCTGCCGGAAACACCCAAACCAACATAAAGAGGCAACACATGACTGTCAGCACCACTGAACGCCTGCAGGAACTAGGTATCGAGCTCCCCGACCCCACGCCCTCCGCAGCCAAGTACGTCCCTTGGGTGAAAACAGCCCATCTGCTGTTCACCTCAGGCCAGCTGCCGCTCAAGGGCGGCTCCCTTGCCGCCACAGGCCTGCTGGGCAAAGACCTTGACGTTGCAGAAGGGCAGGACGCGGCGCGCTGGTGCGCCATCAATGTCCTGGCCCAACTCCGTGACGCCCTCGGTGACCTGGACAGGGTTCAAAAGCTCGTCAAAATCACGGTTTTCGTCGCTGGCGCGGAAGGCTTCGCGGACCACCACCTTGTAGCCAACGGCGCTTCCGAACTCCTGACCGAAGCACTCGGCGACCGTGGCGAGCACTCCCGTTCCGCCGTCGGCGTCGCCGGACTGCCGCTGAATGCACCGGTGGAAGTCGAAGCCGTCGTCGAATTTAACTAAACAAGGACGGCGGCGGCCGTCACCGCCGCCGTCACAACCCCGCACAGACTTCCGTCCGCACGGACGGCACAGCTCCCCCCAAGGGTCACCGGCTGGCACCGGCGCCCCACAATCACCTCCAAAGCCGCCTTCAACGAAGAAGGCTTCCTGCAAAGAAGGATTGCCATGGCTGAAACACGTGCCGCAAGCACCACTGTAGGCAAGAAAACAACCACCTACGAAAAAGAAAACCTCAAAAGAGGGCTCAAAAGCCGCCACCTGCAAATGATCGCGATCGGCGGCGCCATCGGGACCGGACTCTTCTACGGCTCTGCAAGCGCCATCCAAACCGCCGGCCCTGCCATCATCATCACCTACCTGCTCGCAGCAGGAGCCATTTATTTCATCATGCGAGCCCTTGGTGAAATGTCCGTCGCAGAACCGGTCTCAGGCGGCTATATTTCCTACTCCAACCGCTACATCCACCGCTTCGCCGGTTTCCTCAACGGCTGGAACGCGTTCATCTTTCTGCTCGCCACCAGCGCAGCTGAACTGAATGCACTGGGCAAATTCGCCCAATTCTGGTTTCCTGACCTGCCCATCTGGGTCACCGCCCTCGCCGCTGTGGCCATCATGTTCACCGTCAACATCATCGGCGTACGCATCTACGGCGAAGCGGAATTCGGTCTCTCCCTGGTCAAAGTCGTCGCCATCATCGGACTCATCGTCTTCGGACTGGCCATGATCTTCTTTGGCCTCGGAAACGACGGGACCCCCGTCGGCTTCGGCAACCTGGTCGAACACGGAGGCTTCCTCCCCAATGGCGTCAGCGGGATACTCATGGCCGTCGTCATGGTCGCCTTCGCCTTCGGCGGCATCGAAAACCTCGGCTTCGCAGCAGGCGAAACCGAGAACATCGAAAAGACCATGCCTAAAGCCGTCAACGCTACCTTCTGGCGCCTGCTGATCTTCTACGTCGGCGCCATCAGCATCCTCATCACGATCTTTCCCTGGACTTCCCTAACCGGAAAAGGCAGCCCTTTCGTAGAAGTCTTCACCCACATCGGCATCCCAGCGGCAGCCTCCATCATGAACCTGGTCATCATGACTGCGGTTCTCTCTGCCGTGAACTCCAGCGTCTTCAGCAACAGCCGGACTTTCTACAACCTCTCCCTGCAAGGCAACGCACCCAAATTCCTCGGGACCGTCAATAGCCGCAACGTCCCCTCCAAAGCAATCATGCTGGTCTTCGGCACAATGTTCGCCGGCGTGGCGCTGAACTTCCTCATGCCGGAGCAGGTCTTCGAAATCTTTGCCTCTGTGACCGTTTTCGGTCTCATCTGCGCCTGGGGATCCATCGTCATCAGCCATTTGCGCTTCCGCAAGGCACGGGCAAAGGAAGGACGCCTCGGGGAGATCACATACCGGATGCCGTTTGCTCCCTACAGCAACTACATCGCTCTGGCCTTCATCACCTGGGTACTGATCATCCTCGCCATCTCCCCCAGCCGTCAGACGTCACTAATCGTCTCTGCAGCCTGGGTCGGCATCGTCTACGTCGCCTACCGTATATACACCCGCCGTAGCGGCAAGGAGCCCGCCGAGACAGAACTCATCAGGAGCAGCAGCCGCTGACAACAATGGCTTGAAGTGCTGGCCGTCTGTGACAGCTGGCCAGCACTTCCTGCTTACCAAGCCGGCGTCGTCAGAATTTCCCTGATAGCCGTTGGTTATGGGGACATTCATCTCAGCCCCCTTCCGCAGCTTCCCGGCCGCTCCTAGATTCCAATGGGGAACTACAGGCTTTGCCCGCTCAAACTATTGAGCCCGTATGGAAGGACAACCGTGGCCACGAAGACGATAGCCGACCTCTTGAGGGAATACGACCGGGCGCGGTCCTACACCGATCAACTGTGGCGAGATTTAACCCCCGATGAAGTCGTGTGGCGACCGCATCAGGATTCCAGTGCTATCGGCTGGCATCTTGGCCATCAGGCCCACGTGGCCCATTTCATGGTACGCAACCTCACCGCGGCAGAGCCCAGCCCGGATCCCGAGCTGGACGGACTTATGGATTCCGCTTGCCCTGAACGATTTCGGGGTGCCCTTCCCACCATCAAGAGGCTGGGAGCATTCCGTGACGTGGTAGCTGAACGTGTCCACGCCAGGCTGGGAGCCATTGCATCAGGAAGGGTCCCTGCGGCTGAGCAGATGAGTATTGTTGGTGGTCACCTCCTGACTGCACTCATCAACCACGAGTACCAGCACGACCAGTGGATTGCAGAGGTACGCGAACAAAGCCTTGGCCGTTCCTTGCCGGATGACCCGGATACTGACACAGTGCAACGGATCGATGGGTACCTCATGCTCGACCCCCGTTTGTGATCGGGGACCTGCCATGCCTCTGTCGAACCACCCTGTCCCTCACAATTCCCGGAAACCGAACCGCACAGTGCCTGTTGCGGAGTGCGAGCAGGCCGGGGCCTGGGAGCAAGATGCAGTGGACGTAACGTATGGCCCAGGTCGTCTATTGGGCACGGTCGGGGTCCTGGCAGCCGTGGTCGGTGCCGTTCCGGTTACCGTAGCCCTGCTGCTGGGCCCGAATCCCTACGAAAAGACCCACCTGGCCTTTCCTGGCTTTGACGTGGCCGCGTTGACCAGCGGACTGCATGCCCTTAGCCAGCTCGGGGCTATTTTTAGCGCCGGGTCGTTGCTGTATCTGCTTATCCTGCGGCCCGCACCGGCAAAACGGGCCCACGATGTCCCTAACGGACTCGAGATGCAGTTGCTTCGGATGTGTTCGAGTGTATGGGCCGCCTGCGCAGGAGGGCTTGTATTTCTGGAGGCGTTGGACGCGAACGGGCTGGGGCTGTCCCAACTGAGTGAACCTGGAGCATTTGCAGTGCTGTTCAGCGCCAGTGACGCTCCCAAGGCCTGGGCGGTGAACTTCACCGCAGCGCTGACCGTTTTCACCGGCGCCGTCCTGGCCAGAACGTGGACCAGCTTACTGATCCCGCTTGGCGCTTCCTTCATTGCGCTATTGGCCCCCGTGGTTACCGGCCAGGTCCTGGTTGGCCCCAACCACGATCTCGGAAGCGATGCGGCCGTGCTTCAAACCATTGCCATGAGCATCCTGTTGGGCGCGGCGCTGGTCCTGGGCAGCCGGACGCTGGCAGGACACCCTGTCCAGCAAGAGAGCCTTCAACGGCTTGTGAGGATTGCTGCCGTCACGGTTCCCGTAACCGTGCTCACGGACATCGTCCTCACATGGTTCAAGCTCGCAGGTACCGCACTGACTGCAACGTTGACCGGGTGGCTGATTCTGGGACGGTGGTTCATCCTCGCACTTCTTGTCCTGACCATCCTTGTGCTTCGCCGCCGAATCCAGGCGAAGCTGCCAAGCCGCCGTTTCCACAGTCCCTTGATAATCATGGTTGTCCTGGCCGCCGCCTGGACGGGGGTCACCTCAGCCATGACGCGTGAACCTCCGCCTCAGTACTTTGTTCCCACGAGCATCCAGCAGGTATTCACCGGCTTCGAGCTGACGACTCCTCCAAACCTGCTGACTCTGACGACAAACTGGCGGCCCAACCTGCTCTTTGTCGCCATGGCATCCGCAGCAGTGGCCGTGTACTTCCTGGCCGTCCGGGAGCTTCACAAACGCGATGACGCCTGGCCAGTGGGCCGGACAATCATGTGGGTGCTGGGGTGGTCGTTGGCGGTCATCGCAACCAGCTCGGGACTTGGAACATATTCGTCCTCGGATTTTGGCATTCACATGATCGTACACATGAGCCTGAATATGCTCATTCCCGCCTTGCTGGTGCTGGGCGGTTTCATCACCTTGGTCCTGCGTGCCATGCCCGCTCGGCGGGGAGCTCCTTCCGGAGTACACAACTGGCTAACCTGGATTCTTCACTGGCCTGCCCTGCGGTTCATCAACAACCCGCTCATTGTCTTCGCCGTGTACGTCGGTTCTTACTACGGGCTCTACCTGACGCCATTGTTTGGCGAACTGATGAAGTACCACTGGGCACACCAATTGATGAACCTGCACTTCCTCATTGTCGGCTACATGTACTACAGCCTCATCATTGGTGTTGACCGCCCACCGCGCCCGCTGCCGCCCATTGGCAAGCTTGGCTATGTGCTGGCAGCCATGCCATTCCATGCGTTCTTCGGGATCATCTTGATGGTGAGCACGGAGATCATTGCCGAGGACTTCTACCGGTACCTGGACATTCCTTGGGCCGATCTTCCGGCCCAACAGTACCTGGCCGGTGGGGTGGCTTGGGCAGGAGGAGAAATCCCGTTGATGATAGTGGTGGTCATCTTGGCTATTCAATGGCGCAGGCAGGACGTACTGGAGGGCCGCCGCAAAGACCGGCACATCGATGCGGGGCACGACGACGAATTCTTGGCATACAACGAAATGTTGCAGCGTCTCGCGGAGAGGAACTCACCGCGGCAGAGGCCGCATGCCGAGGCTGAACAAAACACGGGGGCACCCCGATGACGCGTCCCCTCACTGACACTGCTCCCGGACCGGTAACGCTTGAGCTGGACGTATCAGGGATGACCTGCTCAGCGTGCGCTGGGAGGGTTGAACGCTCCTTGAACAAGCTCGCCGGTGTCACTGCGAGCGTGAATTACGGTACAGAACGGGCCGTCATCACCGGTCTTCCGGAGCGTGACGCAGCCCTGGCTGTGCAGGTGATACAGCGGGCAGGGTATGGCGCCCGTCTGCGTAAAGGGATCGATGACGCGTGGTCGGCGCGAGCAACGGAAATCCGTATCGGATCCCTACGCCGCCGTCTCGTCGTCTCGTCACTTCTGACGGTGCCCTTAATGGACATCACCATTGTCATGGCCTTGGTCCCGGGCTTGCGGTTTCCCGGATGGGAACTTGCCGCCGTTCTCCTGGCCGTGCCGATAGTTTCGTGGGCTGCTTGGCCCTTCCACCAGGCAACGATGCGCAACCTCAGGCACGGCGCAGTGAGCATGGACACTCTTGTTTCACTGGGCATCGCAGTGTCTTTCGGGTGGGCCGTAGCCAGCCTTTTTCTGGGATTGGACCATCAGGGCCAGAACAGTTACTGGCTCGGGTTCGGTCCGACTCCAGCAGGGGCAGATGCCATGTACCTCGACGTGACGGCAGGAATGACAACCTTCCAGCTTGCCGGTCGGTATTTCGAAACCAGATCCCGCCGTAAAGCCGGAGATGTGCTGGGTGCACTAAACGCACTCACCGCCACGCACGTGCGTATCCTGCACGGCGGGACTGAAACTACCGAGCCTATCGAAAACCTCCGTGCCGGCGACATAATGGTGATCTTGCCCGGGGAGTCCATCCCCGCCGACGGAACCATCCTGCACGGCACTGCAGCAGTCGATGCCAGCATGATGACAGGGGAACCGGTCCCCGTCCCCGTCGCACCCGGGGACCCGGTCACGGGCGGTACGATCAGCAGCGACGGACGCTTGGTAGTGAGGGCCACCTCCGTGGGCGCCAACACAAAACTAGCCCAGATGACGGCCCTGACCGAGCAAGCGCAGGCACGCAAAGCACGACTCCAAGCCCTCGTGGACCGGGTAGTCACCTGGTTCGTACCCGCCGTCATCATCCTGGCACTGGCAACAATGACCGCGTACATCCTGACCGGGACACCTGTTCAAGAAGCCTTCGGAACCGGGATCAGCGTACTCATCATTGCCTGCCCGTGCGCACTCGGCCTCGCCACGCCGACTGCACTCATGGTGGGAATCGGCCGGGCATCCAACCGCGGCATTCTGATAAAAGGGCACGATGCCTTGGAAGCGTCCGGTCAGATCTCCACCGTGGTGCTGGACAAAACCGGAACCCTCACCACAGGGGAGATGAGCGTCCACGACGCCTCCGCCATAGGTATCTCCCGCGAAGAGCTCTGGCTGCTGGCCGGTTCGGCCGAACAAGGCTCCGAGCACGCCATCGCCCGCGCCATCGTTCAAGCAGCCAAAGCCAGCAACCCTGAACTCCTGCCGTTAGAAGAATTCACCGCATTACCCGGCCTTGGCGCCCACGCCCGGGTAGGTAGCAGCGACATGCTGATCGGCAATACCAACCTCATGCGCTCCCGGGCCATACCCCTCGACCAAGAGGCCGAACAGGCAGTGGAACGCGCACGCCAACGCGGACATACGCCCGTGTTGGTCGCCCGGAACGGAACGGTCATCGGCGTGCTGGCCGTTTCTGACCGGATCAAGTCATCAGCCGCAGCGGCCATCGCCGCTTTGAAAGCACAGCATCTTGAGATCGTTCTCCTCACTGGAGACAGCCCCGAGGCAGGAAACCAAGTAGCCTCCAAGCTCGGCATCAACCACGTCCACGCCGGGGTTCTGCCTACGAAAAAAGCAGCTGTCATCGAATCCCTCCAACGTGATGGAAAGAAAGTGGCCATGGTAGGCGACGGTATTAATGATGCTGCCGCGCTAGCGACAGCCGATTTGGGACTCGCTGTCGCCTCGGGCACCAACATCGCACTTAAAGCAGCTGACATCATTCTTGTTCGTGATGACCTGACCGTCATCGCCGAAGCCATCACGATCTCGAGGAAAACCCTGAGGACCATTCGGGTCAACCTCCTATGGGCATTTGGGTACAACGTCGCCGCAATTCCTATCGCCGCGATGGGCCTACTTAACCCGCTCATCGCCGCTGCAGCAATGGCACTTTCCTCCGTTTTAGTCGTCTACAACAGCCTGCGAATCCAAGCACCACGCACGGACACCCGACCTTTCGGGCACACGCGGAATACGGTAAAAGACTTGCCTTCGTAAAGGGCGGCAGTCGTTCGGACAGAGCACGCCGAGCCAATGAATTTCATTGAGATGGCCTTCGAGAGGCGCGCTGGATGTAAGGCAGAAGACTGCGGCGGGGAAGCCTTGGGGAACTGGAAGCGCCTCGAGCAAGGTCTGCAGCGGATCTCTGCCCGCGCTCCGCCCGGCTGTGAGGTGCTTCGGCGCCCGATTTGTTCCAACAGACCTTTGGGGCGGGTGTCGATTTTATGCCGCCCCGACCTGAGAGTGGGTAGGGACAACGTCATGCCGCCCCTGCACAGGCCGTTGGCGGATCGGATGTCACCGCAACCGGCAAGTCAGGGCGGTCGGCTCAAGAACCCCACCGATCCGCCTGAACCGAGGAAGGACCGACGAACTCGGCGAATATCACTTGAATCTGAGGGCGTGCGCGTTGCAGCCCGCATCTGCTGCGCTAATCGTGGACGGCCTAAGGCTGGAGTCAACCCTTTGCGCATCAAACCCGATCGTGCTTGCGGCCACTTATCTCATTGGACAACCCGGTGCCGGATACGGGACCGGCTGCGAGCCTGGGACCACCTCCACGCGAGTGCCTGACGACTCTGGGGACCAGCCATACCGAGCCCAACACCAGCGCGGCGGCCACGACCAGCAACCAGTCAGGTATCCTTCCGGCGAGAGCCAAAGCCGATGATTCAAGGCCCGCCTGTTGCGAAGCGGTGAGGACACCGCTCAGGGCCGCTGTACCGTCCGTAACGATAAGGAATATGCCCATCCCGATCCCCAGCAACCCGCCAGCGACCCCCGGCCATGTGTTGCACCAGGGACCTATCCTGAGGTTTCGCGGGCGTGCAATCTTCTTTGCCCAAGGTGCGTGCCGCCACCCGAGGGAAAGGAAGAGCAACGGAATGGTCATGCCTGCGGCGAAAACTGCCAACAGGACCCCTCCGCGCAGACCATCACGGCCCATAGCCGCAAGAGCGAGAACAGAACCAAGCACGGGCCCGGCACACGAGCTTGCCAGCCCGTAGACGGTCCCTAATAGATACACCGACGCCGCTGATGTCCCTCCGACGCCTCGCCGCTTGATGGCAGGCATAGACAAGCCAGCAATTTGCGCTGCGCCCAGCAAGATAATAATCACAGATGCGCCAAGGACCAAGCCCTCCCGGTGGGCGCTGAGAAAGACGCCACCGACTCCGGTCAGCACGCCTACCGGGACCAACGTCGTGACCAGACCGAGATAGAAAATGCCTGTTCGTGAAATCAAACGGTTCGGATCTGTGAAAGCGTAGGAAAAAAATGACGGAAGGACCATGGCCGAGCATGGGCTAAGAAGCGCCAACACGCCCCCAACCAGAGCCCCTGCAAGACTGACCGTCATTTGCCTGCCACTGATCCGAGAGCGTTATCGAGGACATCTCGGAATGTTTCCAAGGGTTGAGCCCCCGAGAGTACCTGGTCTCCAACGACAAACATCGGCACACCTGTCACGCCCAACTTCCGCGCTTCTGAAGTTGACGTCAAAACCTCATTGCGAAGGGACGGGCTACCGAGCTCTTTCGAAAAGCGGTCCAGATCAGCAATCCCCGCCTTTTCAGCGAACGACACGAGCTTTTCGCGCGACAGGTCAGGGTGTTGGACGCCCTTCGCGTCACCGTAGAGCACCGAAAGATACTCATGGAACCGGCCTTGAGCGGCCGCCGCCCGGAACGCGGTGCTGGCGTCTATGGATTGGTCTCCGAACATCGCCACATCACGGAACTCATAACGCACTTTTCCTGTCTTCACGTAATCCTCCATCAAGGACGGGAGGGTTTCCTGGACGAACAAGGCGCAGTAGGGGCATTTCGGGTCGGCCCACTCGATAAGAACGACCGGAGCATCAGGTGAGCCCACGGCCAAAGCAGTATCAGGGTTCGGAGCCACCAACGCCGACTCGGAATCTTGCGGCGTCGCCAGGTCCTTGGGTTTTCCGTTCTGCGTCAGGTTCCCGTTGATCGTCATGAAAGCGATCAAGGCGACCGCCAGAATGCTAGTTAATGCGTACAGGATCCAACGGAGCCTGAAATGACCTGAAGGGGTTGGTTGGACGGCTTTCCGAACGCGGCCTTTAGACGACATGATATCTAGGATACATGTTGGATGCATCCGCTCGTAGCTGCTGTTTCGACCCTGCCGGGTGGCCCGTCCACGGCTGGGCGGGCCACCACAGGAAGTCATGTGGGCTTGCAAGCGATGATGTCCGTTACTCCCTGTCGGCGGCGCAGATTTGAGTTCTTCCTTCAGGCCGCGTTGCCGGGATCATGTCCTCAGTACGCTTGGACATCGGAGTTAAGCGTCCGGGGAGGGTAGTCGGGTTCTTCTTGCAGGTCTTTGGCCCGCGTCTCAGGAAGCCGCAGTATCACAAGGGCTGAGACAAGCTGCAGTGCGACGGCGTAGCCGTAAAACATATCCGGGTTACCGACGGACGCGAAATACGTCTGCAGATAGGGCGCAGTGCCGCCAAACGCTGCCACTGTGATGGCGTACGGGATGGCGACTGCCGTTGTCCGGATTGAGGTCGGAAACAGCTCCGCGAAAACCGCTGGCACGATGGACGCTGCCATGGCAATGAAAAGCAACGCAACGGACATTGCGACTGCCAGCATGAGGGCACTGTTCCCTATCAGCGAGTTAAGCGGGAACAGCAATAAGGCACCACCGACAGCCCCCACTAAGAGCACAGGCTTGCGTCCCACGCGGTCAGCGACGATTCCACACACCGGCAAGGCAGCAATGAAGACGGCATTGGCTACTACGCCCGCCCAGAAGGCCTCGTTCTCGTCAATGCCGCGAGCAGCGATCGCATGGGCCGGGGCGTAGGAGGCCCACATGTTGTACATGACCGTCAGACCGACTGTTAGACCCACGACCTGCGCTGCCTGGCGCTTGTAGGCCCACACTCCCCTCAGGATGCTTGGTTTTGCCGCGCGGCCGCGCGACTGACTAAAGACCTCGGGTTCGGTCATACGCATCCGCATGAACATTGCGAAAACGCCCGATACCCCGGCAAGGACAAACGGTATACGCCAACCATAGGAGTACATGGTGTCCTTGCCCATCGTTGACGTCAGGATTGCAGCCAACAGTGTTCCGGCTACCACACCGGTAGTGCCCGAGGTGTAGATCAGGCTCGACCAAAGTCCGCGGCGTTCCTTTGGTGCGAACTCAGCTATATAAGTTTGAGCTGAAGGCAATTCCCCTCCGTGGGCCAGCCCCTGCACCAAGCGTGCGGCCACAAGTATCACCGCAGCCCCCACACCGATCGCCTCAAAGGTTGGGCTGACACCAATGGCCAGGCTCCCGAGTGCCGCCAAAGCGATGGTCAGGGTCATGGAGAGCTTCCGTCCGAAGCGGTCGGATATCCATCCGAACAGGAATCCGCCGAAGGGGCGTGCCACAAAGCCCACTGCCATTACCACCAATGCCGACAGAAGAGCCGCCGTTTGGTCAGCTGAATTGAAGAACTGAGGTGCGAAATATATAGCGAAGATTCCGTAGAGGCTCGTGTCGAACCATTCCAACGCGTTTCCCACTCCCACGCCGGCGAGGGCCTTCACGCGGTGCGTCTTTTGGTTCGATGCGCTTTGCGCCGGAGCGCTGACAGTGTTAGGCATGTGCTTTCTCCTGCAACGCAACGGGTTCTGAGGGAAGGGCCTCGGGCATCTGAGCCAAGCGCCGCGTGGCAAGTTCTGCCAGAAGTGCGGCGCCGTCCGAAAGGACTGTGTCATCATATTGCGCAAAGGGCGAGTGATTGAAAGGAGCTGTCTCCGGGTCCATTCCCACTGGCGTGGCACCGAGCCCGATAAAGCTCCCGGCAACTTCATCGAGTACCAGGGAAAAGTCCTCTGAAGCGGTGAAGGGGTTCACCAGCACTGTTCGACGGTCGTCGAATATTTCGTCGATGACGCTGTCGGCGAATTCAGTTTCGCTCAGGTCGTTGAAAGTTACGGGGTACCCCTCGGCATGTACGAGTTCCACTTCCACGCCATGCGCAGCGGCTATCCCCTTAAGCATGGAGGCGATTGAATCCATAGCTCGGGAGCGAGATGCGGAGGAGAAGGTGCGCAGTGTCGCAGCGAAGCGTGCCTCTTCGGGGATGACGTTTCGGGCGGCTCCCGCGTGGAGTGAACCGACACTGAAGATAACTGGGTCGAAGACATCAAACTGACGCGTAATCATCGCCTGAAGTGCCGTGACCATCTCCGCGATTACAGTAATCGGGTCCTTGGCCCGGGAGGGGGTAGATCCATGGCCTCCCACTCCCCGCACAATGACATCCAAGGAGTCTGCCGCTGCCATCATTGCCCCGCCCCGGGTAAGGATCCGCCCAGTTTCATGACCACCCGAGAAGACGTGCAAGCCAAATGCAGCATCGACCCGTTCACCCGACGCCTCAAGAATCCCTTCAGCCAGCATGACATCGGCACCGTGCCAACCCTCCTCTCCCGGCTGGAACATAAACACCACATCGCCCTCAAGATCGTCAGCTTTTGCCGAGAGAAGGTGGGCGGCACCGACCAGCATCGACATGTGGAGATCATGGCCGCACGCATGCATGGCCCCATCAAACTTTGAGCGCCAAGGAACGTCGACTTGTTCATGGATCGGAAGAGCATCCATGTCTCCGCGCAGCAGCACCGTTCCCTTCCGGGAACCTCGTGAACCGCGCAGGACGGCCGTCACCGATGTGCATCCCTGACCGGTTGAAATCTCCAGGGGCAGTCCGGAAAGTGCCTGCAGCACCTTCTCCTGCGTGCGGGGCAAATGCAGACCTATTTCAGGTTCAGAGTGCAGCACATGCCGCAGCTGAACCAAATCGCTTCGAAGAGCACTGGCTTGGTCAATTATGGTCAACTGGATCTTCCTTCCGCGGTGTATTACAGGATGTCGATAAGTGTGACATTACGCACATTTACCGAGCCCAAAATGTTAGAATCGTGCATATTTCGGGTTCAGAGGAGATGATTCGTGCCAATCGAACACTTGTCGGAGCGCGACCTGCTCCTGATCAACGCTCTGCAAATAGCGCCGCGGGCGGCTTGGGCCGACTTGGCCCGGATTCTTGACGGAACACCGGCCTCGCTCGCGGCACGGTGGAACCGGCTCAAAGCGTCTGGTTCGGCGTGGATAACGGCCTATCCGTCCATGCGCTCTCAAGACGTGCTGCTGAGCTACATTGAGTTGGACTGCGAGGCCAACACCAAGGCGGACATACTGACTCGCCTGTCGAACATGCCGCAGGTCATAACCATCGAAGAATCCGCCCGGGGCCGGGACTTGCTGCTTACAGTGATGACCCAAGACGTGGAAGAGGTCACAAAGCTGACCCTTGACGTTTTGCCTTCCGTGCGTGGTGTTATCCGACCGCGCACGCACTTCGTTACCCAGCTACACACCGAGGGTAATGTTTGGCGCCTCGATGCTCTGGACCCGCTCCAGCGCCGCCGATGCGAGGCCCTGGCCGGAAACCGTGAAGGCGATCAAACTCCCGCCGCACCTGGAGACGCATGGCCGCTCATTCAGCACCTTGCCAGGGACGGGAGGGCCTCCGCCGCAGAGCTCGCCAGAGCGACAGGCCGCAACCTTGCTACAACCCGTCGGCAGCTTTCGCGTCTTCTGAGTTCCCACACGCTTTCCTTGAGGTGTGAAATAGCCCAGGGCCGGTCCCGCTGGCCGATCACCTGCACCTATCTGACGAGGGTGCCCTCCGCCGACCTGGAGAGAACTATCAAGGCACTCCTGACACTGCCGGAACTTCGAGTATGTGTTTCCACTACGGGCTCGACGAACATCCTGTTTAGCCTGTGGACCCGGTCCATTAGCGATCTGCACCTCATCGAGAAACGATTCGGCAGCCAGCTTCCCTGGCTGGACATCGTTGATTCCGCGGTAACACTGCGGAACCCTAAAAGGATGGGGTGGCTGCTTGAACCGGACGGCGCAGCCTCAGGCGGACTGGTCGTTCCTGAAGCTCTAAAACCCCGAGGAGACCGTCTTGGCGGGCCCGCCTGCTGAAGACCTGCCTGTGTAAGTGGTGGGGCGACCGCGTGTCCTCAAAGAGTGAACCAGAAGCGCTCTGAAGCCGGAAAGAAAGTCAAACTGTCTGCGGCTGACCTCTGGTCAGCAAGATAACTTTCCGGGAGATGCGGGGTACGCCCAGGACAGGCCCTGCCCTTCCCGGGACCGGGTTCAACGCCAGCAAATCCTACAGTGAGGGCGATCGGCAGCGGACCCCATCATTCTCCGAGCAGCCCTAGGAAAGAAGATCGGCGAGATGATTGTCCGACCGCTCTTGCCAATTCAGTACTTCAACACGGATTTCCGCTACCTGAATCGACGAGCATGCCCGGCACCGAGGCTTGCGGCTGACGGTTGCAGGTAAGAACCTTCCGCGAACGGCGAGTATTAGAAAGCCAAACACTCACCTACGCGGATGGGCCAGGGGAGCTGCGACGTCCCCGCAACGTTTGGTTCTGGACGCGGCAGCTCGACCACTGGACGGGTTGAGGCTGAAAGTTTGCTCAGCCGTGAGATTTGCGGCACTTGATGCTGGGAGCCGGCATGCCTCATCGCTTTTGCTCCAGATACACGAGGCAGCCGGCAGCAGAAAACTACCCGGCGCGGAGCAGACGTATTACCGGCTACGGCTGGAAACCTGAACTGTTCCAGATCCTTAGCGGAGCTAGGGCTGTCCCATGCAGTGCCGTTCAAAAGTTCGCTGCTACCAGTCTTCCTGACGATGCTGCCGTCACCGATGATAGGGTTTCATCCGAATTCTCGGGACGACATAATGAAACCGATATCATACCGGTCCTGCGAAATTCTAGCCCTCCATCCGTCAACTGGGGTCATATTGTTTCGTTGTAAGCGCGGGGCACCAAGGGATTAGGAAAAGTAACCCCGGATATCTATTGTGCGTCATCGTGAAATCGCTATCATTAACGCGTCTGGGCTGCACCGACATCAGCAGGATTCACGTCAGTGTCGCCAAACCCCCACTTCAATCAGGGCTTGTGTGCCCTTAAGGAGACGCTCAATGAAGAGACTGCGAGGCCCTGCTGCAATTACCGTTGCAGCGCTAGCCATGTTGGGCACGGTGCAACCGGCCACTGCAGAGGAGACGACAGAATATCTATCAGTGGACTTTTCGCAGGCCACCGGGGACTTCCACGGAGGTGCAAGCGGCACCCTCTACGGTTTCGGGGATGAAGGCGCTCCTACACAGGCCTTGATCAACGGTGCTGGCATTACCAACACCTCTCAGAAAGCGCCTTATGGTACTCAGCACCCTAGTGGCGATGCCCTAAAGATCGAGGACGGATTCTTCGACAAGCACGGGGAAGACCTCTACGTCTATATGCAGGACTACTACCCCGATTGGCCTTATAACAAGGGGGTTCGTCCAGGCGACACCAAGACATACAACATGGAAAATGGCTCATACGTTGAAGGTGGTAACGGCGTTTGGGATTATTTGGAAGTTGTTGAGTTGGTGGCAGAGGCTATCGCCACTAAATCCGAATACCCGACCGAGTACATCTTTATTCCCTTCAACGAGCCCGACTGGATATGGTACGGCAACTGGGATGCTATGAAGACCATCATGCTGCAGGATTGGGACGCCGTATACGCAAAGATACAGGAGGTTTTTGACAGACACGGGCTCGGGGAGGCCCGAATCGGTAGTCCGGGAGACAGTGCGTGGCGCTCAGGCCGGACGGCTGACTTCCTTGCTCACGCCAAGACGAGCTCGACCCTCCCCGACATCACGATCTGGCATGAGTTGGGGATTGATAACCTGGCTACCTATCGTGGTCATTTTCAGGAGTACCGGCAGATCGAAGAAAGCGTCGGATTGCCCGAAATTCCGATCAACATCACTGAATACGGGATGCTCAGGGACATGGGTGTGCCCGGACAGCTCATCCAGTGGTTTTCAATGTTCGAGGACACGAAGGTAGACGCACAAACGGCGTATTGGAATTATGCCGGAAATTTCTCCGACAACTCAGCGCGTCCCAACGGCGCCAACGCCGGCTGGTGGATGTTTAAGTGGTACGCAGACCTCCAAGGTAGCAATACCGTAAAGGTCACGCCGCCACAGCTGAACGTCCCCGACACGTTGCAGGGAATCGCTGCTATTGACGAGGCCAACAAGCGCGCCACCGTCCTGCTCGGCGGCACCGACAAGAACGTTACTCTTGACCTGTCCGGCCTAAACCCAGCGATTTTCGGTGATGAAGTCGACGTCGAAATACGAGAGGTCACCCTTAGCGGGGCTGAGGGGCTGACCGGCACTCCCGCGGTTGTTCATGCTGAGGATGGCGTTGCTCTGGAAGGTGGTTCTCTCCAGCTCCCCGTTGATACCTACGACCGCTATGCGGCCTACCAAGTCATCATCACTCCCGACCAGTCCCGCGATGTAGCCCTCAGCCCGGTGTGGTCCACCCAAACGGAGGCGGAAGACACTTCTTTGACCGGAGCACGGGTCTATACCCAGAACCCGACTGATGCCGATGGCTGGAAGTTTCTAGCCTCCCATGGGAAGGATGTCGGCTCATTCAATACCGCCGGCTCAAAAGCAGACTGGACAGTCGATGTTCCACGCGATGGAACATACCGCTTTCAGGTGATCGGAGCGACACCCGGTAAGCCTGGACGTCATGCCCTCTTCGTGGACGGGGCGCACAACCGTACCGTGCAGTACACGGCGGATCTTGCCCTGAACGACCGTAGCCGATGGCAATACCGCGGGAGCACGGAGGTACTCATTGACCTGACCGCCGGCAGCCATGTCCTCTCCCTGCGCGCCAGTGAGGATGGCGTCAACCGTCTTCCGAACTCGGACATCACGCTCGACAAATTCGTCCTGACGGATGTCACCGACGGAGAGCCCACCGACTACCCTGCCAGCACCCTGCGCCTCACCGGCGGTGCTGCACTGACTTATGGCGACGAGAAGGCCCGCGGACATGCAGTGGTCCAGGGCGACGGTCAACGGGCAGATGCTTATGTCACGGCATGGGAATCCGGGTACCACGACGTCATTCTGTCTTACCGTTCAGATGCCTCCTCGGATATCAGAATCGCGGTCAACGGACGCGAGACTGCGGCTTTTGCGGCAGCTAAGGAAGGTATCTGGACATCGACCGCCCGGGTCCACCTCGCGCAGGGCATCAACGAGATCGAAGTGTTTTCAGAGGCAGGCATCAGCCTGGAGAAGATCACGACCGTACGGGACGCTGATTCCGACGCCCTGGCGACGACGATTGAGGCTGAAGACGCGACCATGCACGGCACTGCCGCACGGCAGACCTTTAATAACGCTTCGGGCACCAACGCCTCAGGCTCGGCCGCCACGAGCTGGGTGGGCAACGGCGCGGAGAATTACCTGGAATTCCCGCGTTTAGAAGGTTTTGCGGCTGCAGGCAACTACGATCTTACTGTCCGCTACGCCAACGCCGAACTCTCCGGTAACCACAGTTACAACCCTCAGGTCGTGGATCGTCAATTGCAGGTAACCGAAGCAGGTGCGCAAGCTCCAGCAGGCGGCGCTTACTTCCGATACACCTACTCATGGGACAGCTTCTGGGAGCGAACTATTCCCGTCACCTTCAAAGCAGCCGATGCTCCGATCATCCTGGGCAACCCCGGTGCGTACGCGCCCAACATCGATTCCATCACTATCGCACCCTCAGTGGTTGGTGAACTGACCACACTAAGCGCCTCCACGTGTATCCCTCCAGAGAACCCCGGCCAGGACGGCCACCCGGGACAGGGCTCGGACAAGCGCGCGACCCCCTACGGGCAAGAACAGAGCGCTTACGTGAAGTGCTTGAAGGGAGAACGGTAACCTAAGCCACGTAAGTAAGGGGCGCCCCGGGTCTCCCGGGGCGCCTTACCTGCTCGCTCGACATTATGAGCCCGACACCCAAAGGGCCCAACAGACAAGTAATCTCGACGTGAGACTCATCGGGCTACGCAACCCGCATAGCTGCCGACCCGGACGGGCTTCCTTTTCATCGGCGCAGTCCACTGCGGCCGGGCGCACCGGAGACCGCGCCACTGAAGGACAACTGACCACACCAACAGCCTTCAAGAAGATCAACCAGACCGGCAGTTGCCCCCTCGAAGCCGAGCAAACTACTGCTGTATTTCCATATGCGTGGATACCCCGCACTGAACTTTCCCGGACGAAGCACCTGGCTGGAGTCACACCGGGGTGCGAGGTCCCTCAACCGGCTGTCTGTTGAGCATTCGAGTTATGACCGTACCTGACACTCCGGCGCGCATCTCCAACGCCCGGTTCGACTGTGGATGAGCTGGGGGTAGACAGGGCGCTAATCATGGAGACGCGGGGAGGTGACAGTCGACGGCTGCGACGGGTAAGGCCCGCAACATTGCCCGTACGACCAAATAGGCCAAGCGTTCGGCGCCTCCGGGACAGCCTTGGGGCACTTATGGTAGGAAGATTCCCCGCAAATGCTACTCCACAACCCAAGCGAATGGCTGCCGCTTTCCAGCAGTGCTCGATTTCCAACAGCACCTTTCAAGAAGGCTCACGCAGTCAGATCATCCCGCCCCCGCAGCTCATTCGGTGCCGCGGCGCTGTGGCGGATTACTAATGCCGGCCGCTCAGAGGAGAAGCGCCGTACGTTCGGTTCCCCGGAGATTTGTTGCATAAGCAACTCAAAGCCCCGCTGACCGAGGCGAAAGAAGTCTTGATGCGCCGTGGTCAACGAGGGCGACCAGAGTTCGGACAGGGGATGGTCGTCAAAACCGACAACACTCACATCTTCGGGTGTACGGACTCCTTCATCGGCCAATCCCTTTATGACTCCCATGGCAATTTCATCGTTTCCGCAAAAAACTGCGGTGACCGTTCCATCCTTGGCAAGTTGTTGCCCGATTGTCCGACCTGATGCCGGCTCCCATGTTGCGTCGATGGTGGCGGGTATTTCGGCGCCTGCCTTTTTGAGAGCCTTGCGCCAGCCCAGAGTTCGTCCGTCCTCCCGTCGTGACGGTGGAACCCTGACGTGATGGACGGTCCGGTGGCCCAGTCCGAGAAGAAACTCGGTCAATTGGGCTGCTGCACTCGACTCGTCCAGTACGGCCTGGGGGGCACCCGTCTCACGAACACCGGATATGGCCACCGTGGGGACATGGTCAGGCAGGTGTTGTAGGGCGGCAACACCGGGAGGGTCAAACTTCAAGACCAAGACTCCGGCCAGGTCCTGACCCAGAACCAAGGCGACAGCTCGTTCCATGTCATCTGCAGCCGTGGAATCTACCACTGTGATCGACACGGTATAGCTCAGGGCCCTTGCAGCTTCCTCGATGCCCCGAATTGTCTCCGCATAACCGTAGCGGGAGGTATTGCCTGCCATTACTGCAATCACGGTGGACCTCTTGGACGCCACTGATCTGGCAGCAGCACTTGGCGTGTATTTCAGCAGGCTGATTGCCTTCATCACGGCTTCCCGTTTGGCGTCACTCACTTTCGCGGCGCCGGTGAGAACACGGGAAACGGTTGGGACCGACACCCCCGCCAGCCGTGCTACGTCGGCAATGACGGGCGAGCGTCGTGGCTGCTGGTTCTTGCTGTTCAATTGGGACCGTCCATCGGAATGTTCGGGCGGCCGGGCGTCCGTGAACAT